>JANTFJ010000027.1 GCA_024763495.1 Desulfobulbaceae bacterium
TTATCGCGAGCGTTGAAACGGGCACATGGCGGCATCCCTGAAACGCTTACAGGCCGTGCCTTCTCAAAAGTCAAGGTGTGGCTTATTGATCGCTATCGTAGAAACAGTATCATAAATAGTAAAATAAGTATTTAAAAGAATAATAAAAAATAGTCAAGTAGCTAGAAAATTTAGATTTTTCCTGGGAATAATAACTTATCCATTGCCCATCAGCGCTGACAGATCATCAACATACTCCTGCAGCTGCTCTGCCTGGCTTTTTAGATTATCAGCGGCATAGGCCAGTGTTTCAGAGTTGGAGACATTGGTCCTGGAAACCTGGTCAACATCAATGACCGCGTGACGGATCCGTTCAATCCCGGTAGCCTGTTCCTGAACCGAGGAGTTTATTTCATTAATCATTTCATCAATTTGAGAAGACGCTTCCGAGACTTTTTCATATGAGTCAGAAGTAGAGCTGACCATGTCGCCGCCATCCTTGATTTTAGTGGTCTGCCCTTCGATCAGCGTTGTTGTTGAGCTTGCCGCTTCCGCGGTACGCATCGCCAGATTACGCACTTCCTCAGCAACTACGGCAAAACCTGCTCCCGCTTCACCGGCCCGGGCCGCTTCCACAGCGGCATTTAAGGCCAGGAGATTGGTCTGGAAAGCAATTTGTTCAATAGTGCTGATAATCTGCGAGGTCTCCTGGTTGGCCTTGGAGATATCATCCATGGAATCAATAAGTTGCATCATTGATTTTTGGGCCCGGCTGATAACATGGCGGGTTGAATCCATTAACTGATCAACCTGGGCGGCATGGTCAGCGCTGGTCTTGGTCATGGCCGCTACCTGCTCAACTGAAGAGGATATATCTTCCAGGGAGGCGGCCTGGGAACCGGCTCCCTCGGAAAATGACCGGCTGGCAGACATCATCTGGATTGAGGCATCATTAAGCTGTTCCGAGCTTTCATCCAGACCGGAATTTATTGTCTGCATTGTTTTTAAGAGGGAACGACCGATAAATACAGTAAGGGTAAGACCGATAATAATTGCTGCCAGGCTGGCCGCGCCGATCAGCATTCCGGCAAAATTGATTTTTCCCTGGGTTTCGTTTCTGGTCAGCTGCATTTTCTTCTGGATATCGGCAATGTTGTTTTTCTGGAAAAGATAGAGGGCTTTCATGTTTTTCTGCAAATCAGTAGATGTGTCCTGCTTCAGCTTTGCCAGGACAGCGACATAACCGGCCCAGATATCCCAGTAGTCTTCCAAGGCAAATTTTAAGTCCCCCTGGCTCTGCTCAGTCAGGTTTTGAAATTCCTGATCTATTTTTTTGTTGGCCGCCGGGTCAGGAGACCTCATATCTGCGGAAACACTATCTATCAGGTTGATAATTTTTTGGATTTTCGTATTGTCTATTGTTGACAAATTTTTAAAAATAGAGGACATGGCGCTTTTTACGGAATTGTCCTGATTCTTCAAGTTGATAAATCTTGCTTCAGCAGCTTTAAGTAATTTTTCCAGGTGGTTGATTGCGCTTAAGGCCTGGTTCGCATTCATTTTTTTAATATTTTCTTTTAACTGGGCCAGGGATGCGTATGCCTGCTTGAGATCTGAGTTCCGGGCACTGAAAAAATATTGGCTGACATCTTTCTGGACAGCGGAAATCTGGTAGGCTATTTCGGTTTCACGTTCAATTGTCTGCTGTGAGTGGTTGATAATGGTATCAAGCACCGCGCCGGTACCAATAATATTTCTATAGGAAAACACGGCAATGAGCAGTAAAAAAAGGATAATCAGCAACGGGGACAGGGCGATCCTGACTTTAAAAGAATATGATTTTTTTGTTGACTGCGGTGTACGTGTATTTTTCTCATTATGTTCAGGAGGGAACGGGTCTGCAACAGTGAGATCGGTTGTGTCAGCATAATGAGTTTTTTTCATAAGAGATATCTCAATTATTTGAAAGATGTGTGGCTAACTCCTGTTGGCGGTTTGGTAACTCTTAACAATAATTCAATAAATAGTTTATATGGGCTTGTTTGCCGGTGTCAAGAATTTTTATGGTAACAGGTAAAATGAGTAAAGAAATTGTGGATGAATAGACAGCGTGAGAATTGTGAACAGGGCAGCCGCCGGGTAGTTGGATGTCAGCACCATGACAGCCTCCTATGGCAGGGGAAGATGAATAATGAAAACAGCCCCATGATCTTCATTGTTTTTTTTGGCTTCTATTAACCCCCCGTGACTTTCTATGAGTTGACGGACAATGGCCAGCCCCAGTCCAGTGCCGTTTTCCCGGGTGGTGAAGAATGGCTCAAAAATTTTATTTATTATCTTGTCGGTAATTCCTGGCCCGGTGTCAGCTATTTTAATTACTGTCCAGTCTTTGCCCTTCCTCCCCAGCTGCTCTGAGGCTGTAATTGAAATTATTCCATTATTTTTATCAATGGCGTTAGCCGCGTTATTTAAAAGGTTTAAGAGGATTTGTTTCATCTGGCCGGGGTCTGCCCAGCAGTCGAGCTGGGGTGTAATTCGGCTGACAAATTGTATTTTTGAATTCATTTTAGGCGCCTGTTTGATAATTTCGATGGTTTCCTCAACCAATCCAGCCATGGAAAACCAGGATTTTTCCGGGGCCGCGGGTTTTGAGAATTGGAGGAATTCACTGATTGTCCCTTCCAGCCGATCGCTTTCTCGGAGAATAATATTCATCAATCCCCGGCTGGGCGCCTCTTCTGCCATATCCTGCACCAGTACCTGGGCTGCTCCTGAAATAGCGGCCAGCGGATTCCTGAATTCATGGGCAATACCGGCTGCCATTCTGCCAATAGCAGCCATTTTTTCAGACTGCCTGACCCTGTCTTCCATTTTTTTGATTTTGCTTAAATCCTGCATGGTATAAACCCGGCAATTTTGACAGTCGCCGGGCAGGTTAAGCTTTGTCCAGGAAAAACCCACTGGAATAATCCGGCCGTCTTTCCTGGTCAGGTTGGTGATGGGCCGCAGGGTGTCTTGTTTGGATTTTTCCAGGTCAGGCAGCTTCCGGTTAATAGCCTGACCTAAAATTTCATGGGCGGAGAATCCGGTAATTTTTTCGGCGGCCCGGTTAAAGGAGGTGATTTCTCCATCACTGTGAACCGTGATGATACCGGTAGTGATATCCGCAAAGATTTGTTTATAAAGAATAGAAAGACGGTCGAGATCCTGCGATGTCCGGTTAAGTTCAACTTCGGTCTGCTGCAACCTGGCAGCCAGTAACGAGGTCAGCAGGGCAACCAGAAAATAGGTTATGCCGGAGATAGAGAAATAATGAAGCAGTGCCTCGATACTGCTCAGGGAAAAATCTGATTTTGGTGAAAATAAAGGATAGTATCCTTTGAATTCAAGCAGCAGAATAATACCGTTGTTAAAAGTTGTAACTGCGGCAATAAAGAGCCCCCCCGGTAGAAAGAGCAGGATGGAACCGGCAATGATCGGCAGAAAATTCATCATTCCGAAAATTGATTGACTGCCGCCCGTATAGTATACCAGGCCGGCCACCAGCAATGAATCTAAAAGGATTTGTAAGATCGCGAATTGTTTAAGATAGGTAGTGAATTTCAGGGCCAGGGCTGAAGTAATGGTGAACAGGTAAATACCGCCGATAAGGTAAATTAGATAGCGTAAGGGCGGGATAAGTAGATCCTGGTTAAGAGAATGAAGGATGGCGCTTATGCCCAGCAGCATGGTTAAGATCAAGACCCGCAGCAATAATAACCATTGCAGTTGTTTCTTTAATTGAATTTCCGTTATAGGCGGTAAATTTTTAAAAGGGCAAATCCGGTTAAGGCGTGAGGAAATGGTCATGTCTGCCATTTTTCAACTTATGTGATATTTTTGAATTTTGTATCTAAGAGAGCGAAAGCTTATTTTTAAAAGTTCAGCTGCCCGCATTTTTGAATAATCAGCTTTTCGCAGGGCAAGTTTTATCAATTCTTTTTCAAAGTCAGTTACAACTACCTCAAGTCCCTCGGAAAAAAGCTCTTCTTCCCTGTCGGCCCCGGAAAGCGAATGAGACCTCCGGATGTTTTTCCTGTTATGCTGGGAGGTGGGCAGGGAAAGACTTTCTGCCTGGATAATTTCTGATGAGGAAAGCGCCACTCCACGTTCAATGATATTTTCCAGTTCACGGACATTACCGGGAAAATCATATTGGAGAAGAATTTCCATGGCCTGGGCGGATAGTTTCTGGAGTTGGTTGTTAAATACCCTGGCGTATTTCTGGAGAAAATGATTGGTCAACAGGGGGATGTCATCTTTTCTTTCCCTGAGAGGAGGCATATGGATAGGCACCACGGCCAGGCGGTAATACAGGTCTTCTCGAAAATTTTTAGCTGTTATTTCTTCTTCCAGGTCACGATTGGTGGCTGATATTATCCGGACATCAATTTTTTTTGTCCTGGTGTCGCCTACTTTTTTAAATTCTCTTTCCTGTAGTACCCTCAACAGTTTAGTTTGAACCATGGGAGTAAGTTCGCCGATTTCGTCAAGGAAGGCAGTGCCGTTATTAGCCACTTCAAAAAGACCGATCTTGTTTGAAGTGGCCCCGGTGAACGAGCCTTTGACATGACCGAACAATTCACTTTCAAACAGGGTTTCCGGAATGGCATTACAGGAAATAGGGACAAAGTGACTATTGGCGACTTTACTTTTTTTGTGAATAGCCTGGGCCACCAGTTCTTTGCCGGTGCCTGATTCTCCGTAAATAAGAACATTGGCATGGGTTGGAGCGATTCTTTTGATCAGGTCGAAAATTTTAAGCATTTCCATGCTGTTGCCGATAATACCGGCAAATCCGGTAAAGGATTCATTTTGAAAATTTTGAATATCTTTACCGCTTAAGGCTGTTTCGATAATTTTTTTTATTTCATCAACCTTAAAGGGCTTGGTAATATAGTCATACGCTCCGCCCTTCATGGCCAGAACAGCGTCCTCCGGAGAGGCATAGGCGGTAATCATGATAACCGGAATAAAATAATCTTTTCTTTTAACCTCCTTGAGAAGATCAAGGCCGTTCATTTTCGGCATCCGGATATCTGAAATTACCAGGTCAATATTTTTGTCCCTGATCAGGCTGATTGCCTCTTTGCCGTTGGCAGCGGTGAATGTATGATTCCCTTCTTTCTCCAGGAGAATCTGGAGAAATTCCCGCATGCTGAGTTCGTCGTCGACTATAAGAATTGTGGCCATTATTTCAGAAACCGGAAACCAGAAGACAGAAGCCGGTGGATAGACTTAAGCCTGGATGTTTGTTTGTGTTTTAAACCAGCATGGCTGAATCAAATTTGTTCCTGCCACGTCAGTAGTAAGCGTTAACCAGCACCTCATCTTCGTCCATTTCGGAGTCTCGTTCCTCGCTTACCTGCCCTGCTTGCATAGCACCAGTATGTGGCGCAGGACCAAATGAACGAATATAAGGCACTGGTAAACGCTTACAGGATGGAGTTTACCAAAAAAAGCAGCCCCGGTGAACGATTACCCTCTGTAGTATATGAAATTTATTCCATATTGTAAAACAACAGGTGATTTTTTTGTTGAAAAGCAAAAAAAAACGCGCGGATAATTCCGCGCGTTTTTTTAATGGAAAATTAAGGGATTTTGTAACTGCTCACAGGGCACCGAACGGAGTCGGTAAATATTCGGGTTGGGTAAAAGCTACTCTTCTCTACCCCTTTAAATGTAAAGTACATACAATTAACTGCTGAAATCCGGACAATTTATATCACGTCATTCCGGCATGTAGTCAGCTGGAGGTAAGTGAGGAACGAGACTCCGATCCGGAAAGCTGCTTAATGCCTGTAGATTACTGATGACGAAAATCTCCGGCACCCGGTAAACTGTTACGGTATCTTTAATGGTCGATACCGGCACCAGCTCCCCTGGGGTAACGGATACTCTCAACCATATCTTGAACTTCCCGGGGTGGTGGTGGGGTAATCCGTGAGACAATGATGGTTATGACCATATTAATTATCATGCCGATTGTCCCGATACCCTCGGCACTTATGTTAAAGAACCAGGCCGTACCGCCCATGAACTTAATATTGACAATATAGATGAAAGTAAAGCAGATACCGGTAATCATGCCGGCAATTGCTCCTTCCCTGTTAGTTCGTTTATCAAAAATACCAAGAACGATGATTGGGAAGAAAGAAGAGGCTGCCAGGCCAAAAGCAAAGGCGACAACCTGGGCCACAAAACCCGGTGGATTGATACCAAAATATCCGGCCACGCAGACCGCCAGTCCGATAATAATTCGACCAACCATGAGTCGTTGTTTTTCCGAGGCATTGCGGTTGATCATCCGGTAATAAAGATCATGGGAAATTGATGAGGAGATTACCAGCAGGAGACCAGAGGCCGTGGAGAGAGCCGCAGCCAGACCACCGGCAGCCACCAAAGCAATAACCCAGGGAGGCAGGTTGGCAATCTCAGGATTTGCCAGAACCATAATGTCGCGGTCAATATAAAGCTCATTAGTATTATCAGTTATTTTGTTGGCAACCAGTTCCTGGCCGTATGAGCCTTTTTCGCCGGAAAATTCAGGCTTGCCGTCAAAAGGTTTACCTTGGGAATATTGAATGACCCCATCCTGGTTTTTATCAACCCAGGCAATCAGCCCTGTTTTTTCCCAGTTCTGAAACCAGCTTGGCGCTTCGGAATATGCTTTGTTGTTAATGGTGTTAATCATGTTATAGCGGGCAAATGAGGCAATTGCCGGGGCCGTGGTGTAGAGAATAGCGATAAAAAGCAGGGCGTAACCCGCGGAAAGACGGGCACCGCGTACAGTGGGAACCGTGTAAAAGCGGACAATAACGTGGGGCAGGCCGGCAGTACCGACCATCAGGGCCATAGTGATACAGAACACATCAAGCATTGACTTGGCCCCCGGCCCATGAAAGGCCGTGGTATATTGGGCAAATCCCAGATCACGGTTAAGATCATTTAAGACGTCAAGCAGATATTTGCCGGCATTGGCTCCTTCGGCAATTGTGCCGCCAAAGCCGATCTGGGGCAGGAAAGTGCCGGTTATTTTCATGGAAATAAAAAAAGCCGGAACCAGATAGGCAACAATCAGCACGGAGTACTGGGCAACCTGGGTATAGGTGATACCTTTCATTCCGCCTAATGAGGCATAAAAGAAAACAATTGACATGCCGATCAGAACCCCGGTGTTAACAGGAACTTCGAGGAAACGGCTGAAAACAATACCAACCCCGCGCATTTGGCCGGCAACATAGGTAAATGACACGAAAATCGCACAGACCAGGGCCACAAAGCGGGCTACGTCTGAGTAGTAGCGATCGCCGACAAAGTCGGGTACCGTGTATTTGCCGAATTTCCGTAAATAAGGGGCAAGCAGCAGGGCAAGAAGTACATAACCGCCTGTCCAGCCCAGCAGATAAATTGAACCGGTGTAACCCATGAACGAGATAAGACCGGCCATGGAAATAAAAGAAGCAGCGCTCATCCAGTCTGCTGCTGTGGCCATACCGTTAGCCAGCGGGGAAACGCCGCCGCCGGCAACGTAGAATCCTTTTGTAGTTTTCACCCTGGACAGCCATGCTATACTGAGATAGAGGCTGAAAGTGACACCTACCATGATATAAGTCCATGTCAAAATTGACATTATTATTCTCCTTTACCAGATAAACTGGAAAATTTAATCAGTTGATGATCAGTTTGTGATTATTCGTCAACATCAAATTCTTCGTCAACTTTTTTCATTATCGCGTAATAGATGAAAATCAGGCAGACAAAGGTATAAATAGCTCCCTGCTGGGCAAACCAGAATCCTAATGGAAATCCTCCGATTTTTATGGCATTAAGCTGTTCAACAAATAAAATGCCGCAACCATAAGACACCGCGGCCCAGATGGACAATAAAACCACCATCAAAGACAGATTTTTTTTCCAGTACCGGGATAGATCCTTTTTCATAGTTCCTCCTTTTGGTAAAAGTACCCTGTTTGGAAATAATTAATAAAAAATAAAATCTTTAAAAAAGCAGCAAGCTGTATAGACAAAATTAATGTAATTTGTCAATCTTACAAAAAATATCGTGCTTGATACGAATTTTTTCAAAAAAAGGCAATAGGTAATTTTACGGATACGAAAAGGGCGCAGGGCTGATATTTTTGAAAAAATCAGCTAGTAGAACTACTTAGGTGGTTTTGCTCATTTGTAATTTTTTTAATTTTTTTTGTTGTCAGGTTGTTTTATTTTTTAAAAAATGTTTTTCCAGCTCTGTCCGGCTTTGAAAAGGTCACGCAGGGTGATCAGGTTGTGCTGTTTTAATTTTTTGGCCAGAAAAAGAAAAAGGTAGGCGGTTTGCAGGGCATCAAGCATGGCATCATGTTCTGAGAAGACCGGCAGTTTATAGGCTCGGCTGAGATCTGCCAGGTTATATGATACCTGGAGGTTAAAACGGTCGTGATACTGCTCCCAGCAGGTTTCAGTGTAAACCTGGGCCAGGCGCATGGTATCCAGGCAGGGGTTTTTTATGTTGGCACTAAACATTTTTTTAGCAGCTTTATTGATAAAAGACACATCCATGCTGACATAATGACCGATCAGCAGAGATGAACCACAAAAGTCAATAAATTCCGGGAGGATATCTTTCAGGCTCGGAGCCTTGGCCAGTTGCTGGGGGGTAATGCGGTGAATAAAGGTTCCTTCTGTGGCAGCAGTAATTTTATGGGGTCGGACGTAAGTCTGGAAGTTTTCTCCGGCAATAATCTGGAGATTTTTGATTTTGACCGCGCCGATTGAGACAATTTCATCCCGCCGGTAGTTCATTCCGGTAAGTTCAGTATCAAAAACGACAAATTCATAAGATGACAGGGGCTGATCCTGATCAAGGTCGGCAAAATAACTGTTATTTCTGGCAAAGACCGGATGAATCGCCTTAGCTCGTCTGCGGGAAAATAAACTGAACATAATCAGGTTGTAAATTAGTCAGGTTATAAATTAGTCAGTTTGAATTCCTGCACCAGCACGCTTTGCAGACGTCTTATAACCTCGAATGATTCCTTCAATGTCTGTTTTTCAATATCAGACAGATTAGAAGGATTTATATGGTTATCCGGGGTTTTGTCCTGTTCCAGCATGTGGAGTTGGTGAACCAGGCGAAGCTGCATGAGAAATTCATAGGCCTCCATGGTTTCCGTGAATAATTCATTGGAAATATGATTGCCCTCATGGAGCAGTTGCAGGCGGCCTAAGGTATTGGTTTCCCGTACTCCGTAACGCAGCGACATAACCCTGGCAAAATCAACAAAAGGAGTCAGGCCACTGCGTTTAAGATCAAGAGTGTTTTTATGTTCACCATTTTTTTCAACAATAAAATTTTTAAAAAAAGAAAGCGGCGGCCTGATGGTCAGGCAGTCCTTGGCAAGATGAAGCAGGAATATATCCTGTTTTTTCGCCTGGCGGGCCAGGTTGTTTCTTAAATCGCGGAGTAATTCACTGTTGCCGAAACCGGCCCTGAAATCAAAAAATATGGTTGAGTTAAGCACTTCCATGGGATCAGGAGTCTGCATCCAGCGGCTGAAAGTCTGTTGCCACCCCGTAGTTGTCAGCCGCCACTGGGGATTTGAAGCCATAATATTGCCGGGACAGCGTGGGTAGCCGCATTCTACCAGGTGTTCGATGGCTTTTTCACCCAGTGTTTGAAAATAATCCGCTGCCAGGCGGGCCTGCCCGTCATCAGCGGGAACCTGATAAATAATGGCATTATCCTGATCCGTACGGAACGTCTGTTCCCGCCGGCCTTCACTGCCCATCAGCATCCAGCAGAATTGCACGGGCGGCGAGCCAGACTCTTCTATAAGAAGGGTGAGCATCCGGTCAAGAATATGATCATTTAAGACAGTGATCATCCGGGTAATGTTATTTGCCTTGGCCCCTTCCTCAATCAGGGTACGAACTACCAGCGGCACATTGCGGGAGAGTTTGTATAGTCCGGAAATGTGGCGCTGGGCCAGAATTTCCCGGAAGAGATAAAGCGGTGAAGTCCCCTGGAGAACCATGATGTCATGGGTGGTTACTACGCCGACAATTTCATCTTGTTTCTCAACAGCCAGGTGGTGGATACGATTTTTCATCATCCGAATCAGGGCATCAAAGCAGACGGCATGGGATTCAATAGTCATTACCGGCGCAGCCATAACCTGGTCTACCGGGGTCTGGTACGGCATGCCTTCTGCAACTACCTTGGTTCGCAGATCCTTGTCGGTAACTATACCAATGATTTTGCCGTTATTATCCCGCACCAGCAGCGAACCTATATGAAACCCGGCCATTATAATTGCCGCGTTCTGGACGGAATCGTCTCTGTTAATGGTTTGCAGCCGGCCCTTGATAATGTCGCCGACCTGGGCGCTGAACAGGTAGAGAGCGTTGTCAGTACGGGTTGAAACCTTGTGCCGGCGAAGCTCGGCATAAGCTGTGAGTACAAGTTTTTCCGACATACTGCGCAGGAAATAATGGGTAACCTTAGGGGCGGACTGCAGCAATTCGGTAAATGCTTCCCTGCTGAAAATAAAGCAGAAGGTGTCCTCAACTGTTTCCACATTAAGGTTAGCCCTGGTGTTCTGGATTAAGGGCAGGGCACCGAAATATTCACCTTTGCCGCGAAAATCTTTCAGGGTGATTTCCCCTTCATCATCTTTTAAATATATTTTTACCCCGCCTTTCTGAATCAGGTAGAATTCATTTACCTCTGTTTCATCCTGGTGGAAAATAACAGTTCCTTTAGGATAAAAATCAATGGTGCATTTTCGTGAGAGCTTATTCAGGGTGTCGGGGGCAAGTTCATTAAAGGGCAGGGTGCCGGCCAGAAAGGCGATAATTTCCTTTGGGGCCACAGCATGGAGTTCTTCTTTAAATTTTGTCATTATTTATCCGGCACAATGATTAAAAAATGGGTAAGCGCCCCGATTTTTTTACAGTAACTGTAAATGTTAACAGGTATAAAAAATAAAATAGAACGTATTTCCCTGGCACGATCAAGGTATGTTATTATATTGCCTGAAAAATAGACCGCAAGGAAAAACAGGAAAAGGAGCAAATGAATAATAACAGGGAATATGGGGAACATAATGTTTACTATCGATGAATTGTTTTACGGCAGCGTGGAACAAAAGAGAGCTAATGCCCATAAGATATTTAAAGATATGGAATCTGGACTGGCGAACTTGCCGAAAATAAAAGAAAAACTTGCCGATATAATTATTTTGTCAGAGGCTCTTAATCGGCAAATGGCTGCCATGACCATGTTTTCTCTCTGCGCGTCCTGCGGGCAAAAAAAAGGCGGGGGATGTTGCAGCGCCTACATGTCCAATGAAACCGACAGTATTCTTCTGCTTATTAATCTGTTGCTTGGAGTGAATGTCAAGCGGCAGCGTGATGATGCGTTTGAATGCTGTTACCTTGGTAACAAGGGGTGTACTTTACTGGTAAAACCAATGTTCTGTCTTAATTATAACTGTCGGTGGATTTTAACCGGCAACAGCCCGGAAGTCATTGTTGAATTGGAAAAAGCGGCCTCCGCAGTGCTGCGAACCCAATATGGGCTTGAACAGATACTGCTGGTTGAAATCGAGAAAAACAATGAGAAAAACAATGTTTGAAAAACGATCAGTATATAAAAAAATCGGTTTTCTGGGAATAAGTACAACAGTTGTCAGAATATCCGCAGGCATAGTCGGCGGAATTCTGGCCGGTTATGTTATCAGGGATTACTTACGGCGCAACAGGATAGAGGATAAAAACGCAGATATAAGAGGGCAATATAAAAGGTGATGAGTTGTGCTGATTAACAAATCAAATTGAACTATTCAGGTAGGGGCGAAAAACTGCCCAAAACACCGACCTGTAACTGTTCAGAGGTAAGCGAACGAAGTGAGACTCCGTGTGCTTTAGCTGTGCGTGATAAGGCTGGTACCCATACTACGGGCATAAACTTCGCATACTAATGCTATGTAAGACAGACTTATCGCGTGCAGATGAAGTGCCGCTGAATAGTTACATCAAATTCAATATCGAATGTCGAACAATGACTTTCGAATGATGAAGGAAAAGAACGTTTTCTGTGTAATGTTTGCTGTTGAACCTGTTAAATTCTCGTAAGTTCCAGCTCCTGGGATATCTGGGTGGCTATTTCCTCAATTGATTTACCAGATGATTTGATTACCGGGATTTTGTATTTCTGGTAAATCTGCTTGGCCTGCTGAATCTCTTCCCGGCAGGTGGCGAGTTTGGCATAACTGCTTCCGGAATATCTTTTTTCCCTGATACTGTGCAGCAATTCCGGGGTAATGGTCAGCCCTACAGTTCGGTTGATATTCTTGGTGATTCCCGGCGGCAGTCGATACCTGTTGAGGTATTCCGAGGTTAAGGGAAAGTTTGCCGATTTTATTCCCATCTGGGTGGCAAGATAAACGCTGACCGGGGTTTTCCCGGAACGGGAGACCCCTAATATGATTACTTCTGCCTCTTTATATTGATCCGGCTTCTGTCCGTCATCGTGGTCAAGGCAGAAATGAATTGCCTCTACCCGCCGATTCATTAAAACATCGCTTATATGGTGTGAGAAACCCGGTACCCGCAGGGCTTCGGCTTCAAGGCTGTTTTCTAAACCTTCCAGCAATGATTCCAGGGGGTCAAAGTATTCGACCTCTGTTGATAAACGTATTACTTCTCTGACTTTTGGATCAACAATTGTCGAGAATATAAGTGGTTTTCTGCCGCCGGACTGTTTTAAAATTTTTTTTAGAACTTTTTTCGCCTGCTCAACTGTGTTGACATAGGAGATACGTTCTTCCTGGAAACTTATTTCCGGAAACTGGCAGAGTACGGCCTTGCCGATATTGCTGATTAAAATACCGGTACTGTCCGAGATATAATAAACGTCTTTTGATTTCCACATTCCAGCCGTCCTGAAAAATTATGTGTATGATTACGGGGATGGCGTCCCTGAAGTTTGGCAAAATGAACTACTCATGGGGTGAGCGCCTAATGAGTGCAAATCTCAGTATTTGTAAGAGCTTACAGGGTGCCGTAGATTTTCATGCTCAGACTGGCGCAGCATACTGGTGCTATGGGGTGCAATACAAAAAAATGAGAAATAAGAAACTTTCTTTCCCGCAGATTACTGTGGGGCCAGACATAAATGTCATGGAACTCGATCCGCTCGCACCATGACCTACACAGGAGCCATGCTCTCGCAGGTCATTGCGCAAAGCGTTACCTGACAGGTAACTAATACGGGCATTGCCCACAACC
>JANTFJ010000028.1 GCA_024763495.1 Desulfobulbaceae bacterium
TGCCGCCATGTGCCCGTTTCAACGCTCGCGATAATACATCAGGTATATCGCGGCGTTTAAACGGGTGCAGGGTGGTGTTCATGGAGCGCTTACAACAGACCCATCAATCCCCGCTGTGAATACGGTTAATCTGTTCATTCAATGTCCAGAAATCATAAAGAACGCCAAAACCGAACAAGCCGCAGGTCAAGAGATATATAATACCGCTAAACCATTTGCCCAGGTAAAAACGATGAATTCCCAAAAAGCCGAGAAAGGTAAGAAGTATCCAGGCCAGTGAATAATTCAACGGCCCTTCCCGATAACGAAAATCAGCCTGCTCATCCATGGCCGGAATCAAAAACAGATCAACAAGCCAGCCCACGCCGAACAGCCCGAGAGTGAATAGCCAGATAGTACCGCTGATCGGTTTTCCGTAATAAAAACGATGGGAACCGGTAAACCCGAAAGCCCAGAGAATATAGCCTATGGTCTTACTGTGAGTATCATTGTTGATCAACATGACATTTACGCTTTACTCCTGGTTACCCCGAAAATAACAGTAACAAAAATAACCTTTATTCAAAAGACAAAAATGACAGCGCTCAATAAAGTACACCCGGACGGCGACAACCCCATATCTGTAAGGGATTCAGGCACTCCGCCATGCGCGTGCTTCACGCCCTGCGATAATACATCGATATATCGCAGGGTTCAAGCGTGTACAGGGTGGTGCCCATGGAGCGCTTACAAAAAATGCGGATTACGTACTGCCGGGAGACGTAATCCGCATTATAAAACCAGAAATCAAAAAATAAAAATACTATCGTTTCATGTTAATTACATCAGAAATCATTTCATCGGTAGTGGTAACGATCTTGGTATTGGCCTGAAAGCCGCGCTGCACCGTAATAAGGTTCACAAATTCGCTTCCCACATCAACATTAGACATTTCCAGCGAATTTGGAGCAATGGTACCAAGCCCGTTGCTGCCCGGTGTTCCGCTGACCGGTGCGCCCGAATCAGTGGTCTCGGTAAAAATATTGCCGCCTTTTTTATACAGTCCTTCAAGACTGGCAAAATTAGCCAGGGCAACCTGGGCCTTTTTCAAAACCTGGCCATTGGAATAATGACCGGTAATAACGCCCTCCGTATCAACGGAAACAGCCTGCAGGAATCCTGAAGCATAGCCATTCTGATCCTGAAAAATGGTGGTCGAGCTATTGGCATACTGAGTAGAGGCCAGGGCTTCCGGGGAAAAATCAGAACTGACTATACCGCCCTCGGTACTGCCGTCTTCGCCGCTGGTGTCAGCGTCAAGGGTGAGAAAACCTCCGGCAGGAGCAGCAACATCCCAGGGAGCGCCACCGGCTGAAGTCGCCCAGCTGCTTATTTCCAGGGCACTTGAATATCCGCCGGTAGCGGCTTCGTCAGCCACCCGGTCAGTCATAACAATCCGACCGGCATAATCAATCTCGGCATCTGCCTCAAATGTGGTCTCCAGCCAGTCAAGAAGATCCTGCACCGTGCCGGTATTTGTCGCGGTAACAATTGCGTCAACAGTAAAGGTATCATTTATTGCCGTCCCGCTGCCATTAAAACCGGTAATGGTGAAAGTTGAGCCGTCAACAATCGCGGCACCTCCACTGTCATAAACCTGCTCCCAGGGAGTATTAGCGGTTACAACCGGTGTCAACCCTCCGGCACTGAGCCCCTGTCCGGTAGAAAAAACCTTTTGCTTTGATGTGGTTATGTTAATAATCGTATCACCATTTACCCCGGTTTCACCAAAGGGATTGGCATCATCTTCAGTCACGTTACCCAGGGGGTCGCCTGTCCCGTCGACAACAACACTGGTTACGTGCATACCACTGTTGCCGGCAGTCAGATCGGTCATCTTCAACCTGCCGTAGGCATCAATTGTCGCTGTACAGCCAAAAGCTGTTCCAACAGCGTCAAGAAAATCCTGTACCTTGGTATCGGCAGCAGTATTAACATTATAGACGCAGGTAGCCGGCGTTCCATCATTTCCAAACCCTGTTATAGTTATCGTATCACTACCTCCCACCAGCCCGTCACCGGTCAGCTGCAGCCCATTACTGTCATAGACGTCACTCCAGAATGTCTCGCTGGTAATATAACCGGCACCAGTCAAATTGCTGTCAACCGCACCTAATTCACTGACCAGGCTTTGCCGGGTGGTGGTAGTAAGACCACTGTACTGGGCTCCAAAATTTATATCAACACTCTGGTTGGTAGTAGCCCCGGTAAAATTGGCCTCAAAACTGAAATACTTATCAGTATTACTGAGAACAAGCCTGTTATCATCCCGGGCCGGATCAACTTTGGCGTCAGGCGGCACATCATAGGCTGAAATTTCTTTTACATTACCGGAGGTATCAAACTGGATTGTTCCATAGAGCAACGCTCCGGCCCCCTTATGATCTTCATAGTTGTATCTTTCGTCAGGAGCATATATGGACTGCTCTCGAAGATCAAGGTAACGAAGATCCTCGGACGGATCACAGGTAATCAGGTATTCCCATTCATTATCATTGGTGGTTCGGTCATAGTAAATAGCGATATCGTGGCTGGCACCCTTTGAGTCATAAATTTTAATAGCACTGGTATACTCATAATTAGCCGAATCAATAGGTGCGGTCGGTTTAACCGCGGCCGCGTTAGTGCCGTTCCAGGCATCAAAAAGCCTGATTTCATTTACCTCATTATCCTCCCGTGAATCCAGGTTGGCTATAATCTCCACCTCCTTTGTTTCAACCGGCGGGGTTGTTTTATCAATCCGCATATCACCGATTGTCCCGGCCCGCTCCTGGGTTTCCGTATCAATCCCCCAACCCTGGACAAAATATCCCATGGGAGTAACAAGATATCCTTCCTGGTCAAAACGGAATTCTCCGGCCCGGGAATACATATCAGCCTCAGCATTTTCAGCAGCCCGGAGCATGAAAAATCCCTGGCCGCCAATGGCCATATCCGTAGAAATAGACGAACTTTGGAACGACCCCTGGGCAAACAGGCTGTCAACAGTGCTTAAAGTAACACCGCGCCCTACCTGGCTGGCCCCGGATGCGGTTGACACCGTCTGGGACAGAACATCCTGAAATATTGTCCGGCTGGACTTGAAAGCCAGGGTATTAACATTAGAGACATTGTCGCCAAGAACTGACATGGCATTACCCATGGTATTAATACCACTTATACTGGAATAAAGGGAACTCGCGATTGCCATAATTTCTCCTCCTCGACCACTAGAGGCCGACAGCTGATACTTATCTTCAGCCTTATTTTTTAACCCAGACAAAACTGATTCGTAACTACTCACGGGGTAAGCACCTTATATCAGCTAACCACCGTATTTGTAACTGTTTACAGGGTGCCGTAGATTTTCGTGATCAGACTGGTGCAGCATACTGGTGCTATGTAAGCCAGGCTGATCGCGGAAATATGCGGTACCCTGTGAGTAGTTACACTGATTCATTATTATTTAACTATTCAGTCAGGAGCAAAAAACTGCCATAACCACTATCGTTAAAATTTGTAACACCTATAAAACACTCATAACTGAACCTACCTCGGCAGCGACATGCTTATCCAGGGTAAGCAGGGCCAAACCATTTTCAAAACTTACCCCGGTTACTTTTCCGTAAATCCGGCAATCAACATCAACTTCATTACCATTGCTGTTAAGCGCTTTTACCTTATAGGTATAAGCACCGTCTGCAATCTGTTCACCCTGCATATCAGTGGCATCCCAGTCCAAATCATAGTTACCCCTGGATAACGGGCCTAAATCCATCATATCAACAAGATGACCACCCGCATCGTAAATCTCCACCTGACAGGAGCTCGCGTCTTCCGCCAGGACAAATTCACCACCTCCTGGTTTCCCGTCATTAACTCCCAGAGTATTACCAGCGACTTTTACATCAGTATCAAGCAAGGTAAGAAGCTGGAGATTATTCTGCGAAGTCTGATAATCGAGCAATTTTTCCATACTGTCCGACATTCTGAGAGTAGCTTCCATATTACTGAAATCCGCCATCTGGCCGGCCATTGCCTCGGTACTCATGGGCTCCATTGGATCCTGATGCTGAAGCTGGGTAATAAAAAGATTCATGAAATCATATTGATCCATGGCTGATTTACCAACCGGTTTAAACAGACTGTTTCCTTCAGCTGTTGGTATTCCTTCATTGATATTTGCCACACTCATTGTATTACCCTCGAATGTTTTGCGAATTAATCAAAGTTTGTAACTATTCACACCTTAAAACTCATAACCGTGAAAAACACCGGCAAGCTACACCATCAAGCTGATACCATTTTCACTACCCCGGCGAGCCGGATCCCCTGCCTGGCGATAAAGGACATCATCAGAAATATCAGCCAGTGTTTCCCCGGCTCTTTTCATATCCTGGCCTGCTTCGGCAAAGCGCTGCCACAACTCGCTATTATTATCGTCGCCTTGATATCCTACTGAAACAGAACATTCTTCCAGGACAAATCCCTGCCTGTCCATATTGTCTTTAAAATCTTCCATGTGGCTTTCCAGCATTTCCTTAACCCGATGATTTTCCATGTTAAAAGATATTGAAACCTGGTCATGTTTGACACTTAAATCAACCTTGACCTCTCCCATATCCTGGGGATAAAGCCGCAGAACCAGATGATGATCCTGATTTTTCAAACCACGCATAACTCCGGATGACAACTGCTGAATTACCTGCTGATGAAGCCGATGAGGCATTGGTGCTGTTGCGGTTTTAGTAACAGCTTCAGGGCTGATAAGTTGCTGACTGTTTTTATCTAAAGTTAAACCGGTTAAGTCCTGCCTGGTTAATCCGGTTTTACCTGTAATTATTCCCTCATTTTCCCGGCTGTGCAGTAACTCCCCGGCAAAATCTGCATCCCGGCTGCCGAGGTCAGCAAATTTTTCCTCCCCGGCTTGCAGCCACTTGTTAAAATCTGAATCAAGGGCGATTTCTTCCAGAGAGTTATTTTTTTCTACCTTAATTTTGGCAAAATCAACTAGTTCCTGGAGTTTCTGAAAAACTGTATCAATTGTCTCCTGGACAACCGGTGTCCAGCCAACGCTTTCGTTCTCAAAACCTGACTGTGAGACTATCTTCTGGAGATCATTTAAAAATGAGGGCAAATTTAATTCAGGTTCATTGCTCCTTACTTCATTTAATCCTTGCTGAATTATATTTTTTAATCTGTCTAAAGTAAGGACGACAGGCTGCTCTTCTCCTTCAACACGGCCAATAACCTGATTTAGAAAACGTTCCGGCAGCAGCTCATTTTGCTTTTCCAGGGTAACCCCGGCCTGCTCAAGAAGATTAGTCAACTGCTCAACTTCCAGGGAAGAAAGCCTGACAGGAGTCAAATCCTCAATTTTTAATGAGCTGTCTATGCTGACATCCTCTAACCCCTGGATAAATTTTGTTAAATCAAATATGCCGTCACGGTCAACTGCCTGATCAGCGAGTTGCTCCAACATATCCTGAGGCACTCCCATTTTACCCAAAATAGTCTCCAGGGCGGGCAATTCCGTTTCAGGCACTACTATGGCAGGGGCTGCCTCAAAATCATCAAAATATTGTTCCAGAGTACTAAACAATTCCGGCAGATTTATCTTTTTATCAACTTCGGTAAGTTGTTGAAGAAAACCGTTTATCTCTATCCCGTTCATCCCGGCATCTGCTGCCAGTTGTTTAAGAGCTTCCATATCAGGAACTGCTATATTCCATTCTCCGGGGACACCTGTCTTTTCCTCGGCAACAGCCAGTAATTCCTGCATGAATTGACCCAGCAGGCTTGCCTCGGAAAAGTCATCCGGCTCAATTTCGTCGTTTGCGGGAATTCGCTTCTCATCACTTATCCGAGGTTTTGCCTCCTGACGAGGGGCAACGCCGAGCTTATCACGATTTGTCGTTTTTTCATTGAGCCGACGATCAAGATGACCGGCAAATGAATTATCTTCCCTGCTGTCAGGCTTGATCCTGTTCAGATTATGCAACATTTTTTCCGGGCCCGGAACCGGCAGAATCGGATTCATCATAACTGACATGCAACAACCTCCTGAAACTGGTTTTATTTATCTTGCTCAGTCGTATATGCAACAGCAGTGCCAAATTACAGTAAATCCCGCCATAAAAAAATTAATTATATTAAAATCAGATAGTTAACAGGCAACAATATTAACAACAACAGGACAAAAAACAAACAGGGCCAGCTGTCATCAAGAAAAAAGAGGCAATAATTTCCGTGTAATATTTTACCGGCAGCATAACCGTTCACCAGGGAGTAAATCTTTGCAACATTTAAGTCTCTAAGCTTTTACCAGTGCCTTAGGCTCGGCAAAAAATAACAATGAACGAATCCAAGGCACTGGAGAACGCTGCAGACTGGAGTTATCAGTAAACAAGTAGCCTCTAGGAGGCTGTTACCCACAATGTACCTATCGCAAAATCAACAAATTACAAGCATGCCAGCCGTCCACTGATGACCAATGTCTCTTTTCCTGACTACGAGAATTCAATGGCTAGAGAATACAGTCTTGACAGGATTATGTTCAGGGCTCGCCGGGCGGGCATGAAAAAGGATGACAAAAGTTCAGGAGGAAGGCGGAAAACGAGGCCTGACAATAGTATACCATAGTATCAGAAGCACAGAATAAAAAGCCAGATAACCACAACAT
This sequence comes from Desulfobulbaceae bacterium, assembly GCA_024763495.1. Classification (GTDB taxonomy): domain Bacteria; phylum Desulfobacterota; class Desulfobulbia; order Desulfobulbales; family SURF-16; genus JANTFJ01. The sequence goes on from JANTFJ010000028.1 coordinate 6,701, forward strand.
TTACAAGGGCGGCAAATACTGCGGCAGAAGCCATATCTTTAGCTCGGCCTGAGAGTTGATGCTGCTCCAGACCAATACGGTCAACAGCGGCTTCAACTGCAGAATTAAGCAACTCCACAATTATGACAAGGAGCAGACTGCCAAGCAGCATTGCCTTTTCCAGGCCGGTGTTGCCAAGCCAGACAGCAGGAAGAACAAGGCAGGCTGCCAGCAGCAATTCCTGACGAAAAGCGGCCTCATTAACAAAAGCGGCCTTGAAACCGGCAACTGATGACTTTGCCGCTCTGAATATCCGGCCCAACCCCCGGCCATTTGGTTTATTATTTTTTTTCATTTCTTCCCGCCCATATTAAGGGCTCACATTTTTTTTGACAGAAATTCAGCAGTGAGTTACTAATCTTTATGGCTATAAACAAAATTACGAAAGGCGGCAAAGTGAATAAAACAAAATTTACCCTGATAATTTCCCTGTTTATTATCTTGTTTACCAATAAATCATTCTGGATGGAAATTGTCAAAATTTACAATAATTCACAGCAAAATATTTTTTTTATAATCTCTATTTTTTTCTTTCTGCTGATTTTTATTAATCTCTGCCTGACCCTTATCAGCTTTAAATACATATTCAAACCCCTGGTAATCTTTATTCTGCTCAGCGCCTCCCTGGCTGCCTATTTCATGAACTCTTATGGTATTATGATTGACAGAGAAATGATAAGAAACGTCATGGAAACTGATATAAATGAGGCAAAAGCGCTTTTTAACCCGGCAATATTGCTTTATCTGCTTTTCCTGGGGATAATTCCATCCATCTTTGTTTATCGACAGCGCCTTGAAGAAAAACCGTTTATCAAAGAACTACTGACTAAACTTGTTGCCACGGTAATAAGTCTGCTGCTGATAACGGCAATATTATTTCCCTTTTATAAAGATTACCTGTCGCTGGGAAAAAATTATAAATATATTCGCCACCTGATTAATCCGGTCAACTATATCTACGCGATCAGTTCTTATACAAAAAGATCACTTACCGACAAAAATATTCCGTTGAAGCCACTAGGTACCGACGCTGTCCTGCTTACTGATGTACACCAGAGAAAGAAAAAAAATCTGCTGATTATTGTGGTTGGGGAAGCGGCAAGGGCTGTCAATTTTTCCCTTAACGGCTACCGGGAAAAAACAAATCCTCTTTTAAGCAAAGAAAAAATTTTCAATTTCAATAACACTTATTCCTGCGGCACAGCAACAGCTGCCTCTGTTCCCTGTATGTTTTCTCATTATAATCGTGACAACTACAGCCGCAGCAAGGCCGATCATTATGAAAACCTGCTGGATGTCTTAACTCATGCCGGAATAAAGGTTCTCTGGCGGGATAATAATTCCGGCTGCAAAGGAGTATGCGAGCGGGTCGAGACTGAAAACATGGAACATCTGCACATTCCCGCTCTCTGTGGCAGTGAAGAATGTTTTGATATGGTACTGCTGAACAATTTACAGGATTACGTTGACAGTCTGGACAGTGACGCCCTTATTGTTCTCCACCAGAAAGGCAGTCACGGGCCAGGTTATTTTCTCAGGCACCCTCCCCAATTCTCGACATTTTCACCTGAATGCACAACCAACCAGCTCCAGGAATGCACCCAGGATGAAGTGACAAACGCCTACAATGACACCCTGCTCTATACTGATTACTTCCTCACCCAGGTAATAAGTTTCCTTAAGGACAATTCCGACAAATTCAATACTGCCATGATGTACATGTCGGATCATGGCGAGTCATTAGGAGAAAACAACATTTATCTCCACGGGTTACCTTATTTTATTGCCCCGGATGAGCAGAAACACATTCCCTTTATTGTCTGGCTGTCGCCGGATTATATAAGTTTTATTGGACTTGATGAAACAAACATGAAGAAACAGCATGGAACAAAGTTTTCACACGATAATTTATTTCATTCAGTTCTGGGGCTGATGGGGGTTAAAACGAACGTATATGACCGGAATCTTGATGTGTTCGCCAGGTGCCGGACAAGCAGGCAAAATATAACACCTGGTAATTTACCGTGAAAATACCCGGAAGTACCGGGAAGTACAACTCGCATTTTCATGTACGTGGGTTAGCGAATATCAGGTGCCTGCCCCCGTGAGTAGTTACCTCAAAACATGCCAAGTATACGGCTGACCCGTACCGCCTTTTCCGCCGCGAGTTTAGGAATGACCCTGGCAACAAAATCAGCCTTCATAGCTCGCAGAATACGGGCCACCTCATCATCGGTCATCTGGTCAAGCAGGGGGGCAAGCTTGGAAGCACTCATACTGCTGTAAACCTTAATCAACTTTTTAAATTCTTTATCCTGCACCGCTTTCAATTCAGCTATTTTCGTCTTGATGTCGGCTTGAACCGTACTGAGTTCGTTTAATTTTTTATCAATTTCCCCTTGAATGGCAGCCAGTTCCTTTTGCCGGGCCACAAGCTCATTTTCCTTTTGGACAACAGCCTTTTCCCGCCGGGCAATGTCAGCAGCATTGTTAAGTTCCTGCTGATCAGCCATTACCGGCTTGTCAACGGCCAGAACAGAGAGAGGATAACAGGCAAAAACTCCAAGTAAGCACAGGGCTATTATATTTTTATAATTTAACATTAAAATCTTTCACCTGAGCATCGGACGGAAACAATAAATTTATGTAACTGCTCACCGGGCACCGCATATTTCCGCGTCCACCCGGCGCAGCGTATCAGTCATACGTAGTCAGCCTGCTTGCGGAAACAGGTAAGCACCCTTAAACCTTAAACCTTAAAACCGCCTGTTCATCATTCTCAATCTGTTCCTGCCGCAACTCTTCCCGACGATATCGCAGAAAATCATTTTCTTTAACCTTCTCCATGATTTTTCGCTGTTTAACCGCCTCGAAAAGCTCCTGCCTGGCCTGCTCTACTACCTGTTCCTGGGCCTTGATTGTATTATGATGCACCTGAATCCGCCAATCCTGGCTTATTACCCCATCCATATACAGAGAAAATATGGCCCCGGACATTTTCTTTCTCTTCCGTTTCTCCAGCTCATTTATCATTATCTCCCTGTCCTTCCGTAAATCATCCAACATCCTGATATGATTAACCATAATCCGCTGCTCAGCAGCCAGCCGCAACTGGGCCTGCTCTTCAAGATTACGCCGCAGACCAAGAATTGTTTCGAGTTTAAAATGATATGGCATATCAGATCAGTTCAGCCAGCCGATCCCGGCTTTCGGCCAGGGAAACCTTTTCATCGACCGGCTGTTTCAGGTAATCATTCAGGCTGTCAATCATCTCAATGGCCCTGTCAATTTCAGCATTGCTGCCGCTCGTATAAGCACCGATATTGATTAAATCCTCGGAGCGACGATAAGTGGCAAGAATTTCAAGAAAATTATGAGCATTCTCAACCTGCTGCCTGTCCACCACATCTGACATGCAGCGGCTTATACTGTTTAAAATCTCAATGGCCGGATAATGGCCCCGACCGGCCAGATCCCTGGTAAGGACAATATGGCCATCAACGATCGAGCGAACCGCGTCGGCAATAGGTTCATTCATGTCATCGCCCTCAACCAGCACCGTGTAAATTCCGGTAATACTGCCCTTATTCTCGCAGGTTCCCGCCCGTTCAAGCAGTTTGGGCAACTGGGAAAAAACTGATGGAGTGTAGCCTCGAGAAGTGGGCGGCTCACCGATTGCTAATCCCACCTCCCGGCTCGACATGGCAAAACGGGTCACGGAGTCCATCATCAAAATCACATCACGATCCATATCACGAAAAAACTCGGAAACAGCCATGGCCAGGTAAGCGCCTCGCATCCGAACCAGGGGCGGCTGGTCTGAAGTGGCGACAATTACCACAGAACGGGCCAGACCTTCTTCGCCAAGATCACGCTCAATAAAATCCTTTAACTCCCGGCCCCGTTCACCAATCAAAGCTATAACACTGATATCTGCTGCCGTATGTTTAGCGATCATGCCAAGCAGAGTGCTTTTGCCTACTCCGGAACCAGCCATGATCCCGATACGCTGCCCCTTACCCAGGGTAAGCAGACCGTTTATGGCCCGGACTCCTACATCCACCGGTTGAAGAATCCTTTGCCTGCGCATAGGATTTAATGGTTCAGCATAAAGGGGATACCGCTGCTTTATTTCCAGGGGCCCCTTGTTATCTACGGGATTTCCCAAGCCGTCAATAACCCGGCCCAGCAAGGCCTCGGAAACCGGCACCCGGGCCTGCCCCCCAACCAGTCTTATCTTACTGCCTGGTTCGACTCCACGCATTTCGCCTAAAGGCATGAGTAGAACCCTGCCCTCTCTAAAGCCGACAACCTCAGCCGGCACCTGCTCACGCCCCCGGAAAACATCAACCTCGCAAATACTGCCCACCGGAATACCGGGCCCCTTGCTCTCAATGACCATACCCACCACCTGGCTGACCCGGCCCTGGACAGAAACCAGCGGTGTTTTTTCAACCGTCCGGATACAGGTGGCAAAATTCATTATTCCGGCTCCCGAGCCTGCTCGATATCCTCCCGGCTGCCGCTTGAAGAATCATTCCCATCAACCATTTGTAATTCTTCATCATCTCCTTCACCTTCCTCTTCCAGAGCGGCAATAAAGGCCTGATCAACCACGGCGTACAATTTTTCCAGCCTGGTCTCAACTGTCGAATCTATTTCACCAAAATCAGTTTCCAGAAAACAGCCCCCGGCAATTACGCCATCATCAGCAAGCAGGGTAAGATGTTTATGCCCGGCCAGGGAAGAATCAAGTCCCTCAGCCGTAATATTGGCATAATCATCAGGATTAAGATGAACCTTAACCTTAGAATTTTCTACCATATACTCCATTGCTTCATGAAGGCCGGCCTTTACAATCCGGGGATTTGTCAAAATTTCCTGATTAATTAAACGCCTGCTCATGGCCTTAACCAGAGGCAGCAGCTCTTTTTCATACTGTTTATGCAGGGCCGGACGCTCCTGCTCAATAGCGGCCAGCAGATCATTCATATTACTTAACCGAGCCGTATATTCTGCCCTGCCCGCAGCTATCCCCTCCTCTTTGCCCTGGTTAAATCCTTTTTCACGGGCCTTTTTCTCTATCTCCGCTACCCTGGCCCGGGCGTCCGCCACCATTTCTTCAGTCTCTGCCTTGATCCTCTCCTGCTCATCCTGAAGCACCTGAAGGGGATCGGGACCTGCGATCTCTTCTCCGCATTCACCACGCCCATTCTTAACCTGCCAGAGCGACTGCAGGGAAACAAATCTCCCTTCATCCTGTTCCGGCAGACAGGATGAAGACAAACCAACACTATCGGCCGCAATATCCTGCCGCATTTTAATAATATTAGACAAATTCATCCTCACCACCACCGCCGCTCATAAGCTGAACCTTGCCTTCCTGCTCCAGACGTTTAGCAATTTTAATAATTGACTGCTGAGATCCTTCAACATCTTTTAAACGGGTGGGGCCCATAATTTCCATATCTTCCTTCAACATTTCTACAGCCCGGGAAGACATGTTGGCAAAAATCTTTTCTTTTAGATCTTCCGAGGCATTCTTCAGGGCAAGTTTCAAATCATCGGTTGAAACCTCCTTGAGAATATTCATAACACCCCGGTCATCAACATTAAGCAGATCCTCAAAAACAAACATCAGGCGACGAATTTCTTCAGCCAGGCTTTCCCGCTGCTCCTCCACTCCTTCAAGCACCTGACTTTCCAAAGCACGATCAGCATTATTGAGAATCTCGGCCACGGTTTCCACTCCACCAAGACGCTGGCCTTCCATGCCTTCAACCGAAAGAAGTTCATCCTGCAGCACCCGGTCTACCTCAACTAAAATTTCCGGGCTGACCTTGTCGAGTTCAGCCATACGCATGACCACTTCCACTTGGGTTTCTTCCTTTAATTCAGCCAGAATCGCGGCAGACTGAAGAACATCCAGGACAGACAGCACCAGAGCCACGGTCTGGGGATGTTCATTGCGAAGAAAATTATAAAGTACCTTTGGCTCAAGCTTCCTGGCCTTCTGAAACAAGGTTAAGCGCCAGTCAGAACGAATTTCCTCAAGAATAGCACTGGCCTTATCATTATTCAAAGCTCGCTTCAAAGCAGATTCCAACAGGTCATTACCTGAAAGATAAAGCTCCTCACCACCGGCATCTGATTTAAACTCGGAAAGCAGGGCAGCAATATCCTCCTTGTCAACATGGTCCATCTTGGACATCTGGCGGCCAACGACCTTGATCTCCTCCTCTTCAAGCCGTTTAAAAACCTGGGAAGAAAAATCCTCGCCCAGGGTCAGCAGGAAAATTGCCGCCTTCTCAGAACCTGTAAGGTTTTCAGCTGAAGCTTCTTTCTTGGCCATTGTTCAAATCACCTGAAATTTAAATCATTGGTAACTGCTCACCGGACACCGAATCCGGAGTTTCGCAAATCCGCCAGGAGGCTGTCCGAGAATAGAAGCCGTAGCGAAAAATTGGAGAATTGAGACCATTTTTTCGGTCATTTTCTGCGAATAGCAGCGCTATTTAAAGA
>JANTFJ010000029.1 GCA_024763495.1 Desulfobulbaceae bacterium
CCGGCTAAAGACATGCCGGAATGACGATATATCTATGCTGCAAATTGTATAATTTATAGAAATCATTAACAAAACAACAAGTCAGAAAGTTGAGTTATAAGTAAACAAGTAGCCCCCCCGGTGAACGGTTACCTTTATTTAACGCTGTCTTGTTTATATATGACTTTTCACTATTTTCGACAAGTCATATATAAATACATTTCCAGACCGACCTCCGAGTTTTTTGCAAAAACTCTTTTACGAACAAAAAAAAATCAAAAATGACGGAAAAAATTAATTTAGAAAATCTTTTAAATAAAATCTGGTTGTTAAATGATAATATCTTCCTCAAGCAGGCCGCTGTTATCATTTTATATGCTGTTCTTGCCAAAATAATAGATCTTTTTAATGAAAAAGTTTTACGAAAAATAGTCTCCAAAACCAAAATAAGTTTTGATGATCAACTCGTCGAATTATTACATTCACCAGTATACTGGAGTGTTTTCTGCTTCGGCCTTCTTCACGCCCTGGCCCTAAATCCTCCTCCGCCCCCTTATGTCCCGGTCCTGCCGGAACTTATCAAGAGTTTTATCCTGATTATATGGCTCATAGCAGGTGTCAAAACTATTAATCTCAGTTTTGATCACGCGATTATTCACTCTCCCCGAACTGAAAAAATCGGCAAGGATATTACCTTGCTGGCTAAAAAGGTTATCAGGGTCGTGCTGATTATTGCCGGACTTAACTGGCTGCTGGTTATCTGGGAAGTTAACTTGACCCCGTTGTTTGCCTCAGCCGGTATTGCCGGTATTGCGGTAGCCATGGCAGCAAAGGATTCCCTGGCTAATTTTTTTGGCGGGGTAAGCCTGTTCATGGATAGGACATTCAAGGTGGGTGATTATGTAATTATTGACAATGACAAACGTGGAGAGGTAATAGAAGTCGGTATTCGCTCAACCAGGATCAAAACCCGTGACGATATAATGGTGACTATCCCCAATTCCATTCTCGCGACCTCGACTATAATTAATGAAAGCGCCCCAATTCCCCGTTTTCGGATCCGGATTCCGATTGGAGTAGCCTATGGCAGCGATCTCGACCAGGTGGAAAAAGCCATGCTAGCTGTTGCCAAGGCAAACCCCAATGTTGTCAAAGAACTTGAACCAAGAATCAGGCTCCGCTCTTTTGGCGCCTCATCTGTTGATTTTGAACTGTTACTCTGGGTAAGTGATCCCAGGGAAAAAGGCTTACAGACCCACAATCTTTTAAAAGCAATTTACCAGAAATTCGCGGAAGAGGATATTGCAATTCCCTTTCCCCAGCTCGATGTTCATTTTGATTCACAATTTAACAAAAACAGCTAAGAGGTTGTCCGAGAATAGACATTTTTTCTCAAATCAGGTAAGCGCCAGACTCCGGCGCATTTTGAAAAAATAAGCATAGCCATATAGTTGATATCTCGGAGTCTCGCCAGCTCGCTTTGCGGAGCATTATTTTTTCAAAATAACACAGAGTTGGGCAGGTAAGCGAGGTACGAGACTCCGCAGAAAGGGCATTCTCGGGCAGCCTCCCGGGAGTCTGTCTCAGCCCAGATAGTAACTACTCATGGGGTAATCGTTCTAACTTCGCTAACCCCTGTAATTGTAACTGGTTACAGGGTGCCGTAGATTTTCGTGATCAGGTCGGCGCAGCGAATTAGTCATACGTAAGCCGGACTGATCGCGGAAATATGCGGTGCCCTGTGAGCAGTTACCCCAGATAAACTGAAGATACGCACCCCTGAAACACAGGGCATAAACTCCGACTTCGAAAGAAACAAATACTAAGGCACTGAAAATGCGACAAATGAATCAACCTCAGGCGATTCAGGTTTTAAATAATTTTTTCAATATTCGTCTCTGGCAGATCAGGGAAAAAGATCTACCGTATTACAAAATTTTATTTTACCGTTTTTGTAAAATTATCTTTATCATCACCAATTCACCATTTATTAAAGATATCATTACCCATGCCATGGCTCTTTCCTTTCAGGTGGTTTTTTCCCTTATCCCGCTGCTGGCCCTGCTCTTTTCAGTGGCCAAAGGATTCGATATTGCCGACAAGGTAGAACCTCTCATCCTGCAGCATACCGCGGGTGGAGAAATTGCCGGAAATCTTATTCCTAAAATTGTTGAATATGTTAACAACACGAATGTCGCGGCCCTGGGCTATACCGGACTTGTTTTTATTATTTATGTTGCCATCTCAATGATCAGCCGGATTGAAAGTTCATTTAACCAGATATGTTCCGTGGATAAGCCCAGAACCATTTTCCGTAAATTCAGCGACTATTTATCTGTATTACTGCTGGCTCCGGTTCTGCTCTTTCTCAGCATTGGACTGTCGACTTCTCTAAGCAGCCATGTTTTTATCCAGAAACTCCTTGAAATAGGTATGCTGGCCGGTGCCATGAAACTTTTTGTCTTTTCCCTGCCCTGGATAATCAGTATTTTGATTTTGACCGGGCTTTATGTCTTTATCCCCAATACAAATATCCGTTTTTTCCCGGCCTTAACCGCTGGTTTTTTCGCCGGCATAGCCTGGCAACTGACCCAGATAACTTTTATTCATTTCCAGGTCGGGGTGGCTAGATATAATGCCATTTATGGAACTTTTGCCAGTGTACCGATTCTAATGTTCTGGATTTACGTGAGCTGGATAATTGTTCTTTCCGGGGCGCTAATCTGTGCGGCATGCCAGAACGTCAGACATTTTCACCCCCTGGCCAGGCAGAAAAATATTAATTTTCAGGTCAGTGAAAAAATAAGCCTGCTGGCCCTGACAATAATCTGTCGTTGTTTTAACAATGGTAAGGAGGGAGCCGGGCTTAGGGAACTCAGCAATGAACTGGATTTACCCCGTGATCTGATAATGAAAAGTATCAAGGGCCTGGTGAAAATCGGTTACGTTGTCCAGGCTGGAGACGAGCGGGAGTTTTACCTGCCGACCAGGCCGGTGGCTCAAATTAAATTAGCTGATTTTTTTGTGGACAGCAAAAAAATGGTCGGCGAAGATTTCACCTTTCCTGATTCCCCGACCAAAGAAAAAATAAATAATCTTTTTAATCGGTATCAACAGGCATTGCGGGAACAGTTTGGCGAAGAAAGCGTTATTTGTCAAACATCCACAAACTCTCAAGGGATGTCCGGTTAAGGAATTGGAAATAAGCTGACAGGTTATTTTTTTCCGTTTTTAATCATTCCTCTTTTGCGCAGACGTATAGCCTTGGGCGTTATCTCTACCAGTTCATCATCATTAATATAGGCGATACAATCTTCTAAAGTCATCTTTACCGGCGGGGTAAGGATTACCGCCTCATCCGTACCGGAAGCCCGCATGTTGGTCAGTTTCTTCCCCTTGGCCGGGTTTACCACAAGATCGCTGGGACGGCTGTGTTCACCGATTATCTGCCCGGCATACATCTTTATTCCCGGCCCGCAGAAAAGACGACCCCGATTCTGTAAATTAAACAACGCATAAGCGACTGAAGTGCAGGCTTCCTTGACAATCAGTACTCCATTAACCCGGTTTATAATATCTCCGGCATAGGGGCCGTACTGATCAAAGACATAATTCATAATCCCCATTCCCTTGGTATCAGTCATGAACTCCGAACGAAAACCGAGCAGGCCCCTGGTGGGAATGGTATAAATAAGCCGGGCCATGTTATTCTCATTCCGCATCTCCACCATCCGCCCCTTCAACTTACCCAGCTTCTCAATCACTGTTCCCTGGTACTGTTCATCAACATCAATGGTCAATTCTTCGTACGGCTCCAGCAGTACGCCATCCTCCTGCTTCATGATGACCTGAGGACGAGTGACCTGAAATTCGTAGCCTTCACGCCGCATTTTTTCTATTAAAATTGAAAGATGCAGCTCTCCACGTCCGGCAACCCTGAAACCTACCGCATCAGACAGTGCTTCAACATGAAGAGCGACATCAGCCAGGGTTTCCCGCCGCAGGCGCTCTTCAAGATGACGCGAGGTCACATATTTACCATCCAGACCGGCAAAGGGAGAATCGTTGGGAATAAAGTTCATGGCCAGGGTGGGCGGGTCAATTTCCACCAGGGGCAAGGGCCGGGGATCATCCGGGTCGGTAAAAGTCACCCCGACATTCACATCATCCATCCCGGCCACAGCAACAATCTCTCCGGTGACAGCTACATCCGCTGCTACCTGACGGTTAGCTTCAAAACGAAAAATTTTAGAGATGCGAATCGGAGAAATCGATCCATCCCGCCGAGCCACAGCAATATCCCGATTAATTTTCAGGGTACCGTTCACCACCTTACCGATACCCAGACGTCCCAGGTATGGCGAATAGTCAATGGTATTGATCTGCATTTGCAGAGGCGCATCCGGAGAACCGCCCGGCGGCGGCACATGTTTTATTATCATCTCTGAGACCGGTTCCATGGTGGTACCGCTGTCTTCCGGCTCAAAAAGCGCGTATCCGGCCTTGGCGGAAGAATAAACAACCGGAAAATCCAGGAGTTCATCAGGAGCATTTAATTTGACGAAAAGGTCAAACACCTGATCCACCGCCCATTCACAGCGGGCCGCAGGTTTATCAATCTTATTTATGACAACTATAATGGGCAGAGAAATGGCCAGAGCCTTTTTCAGGACAAAATAAGTCTGGGGCATGGGGCCTTCCTGGGCATCGACCAGGAGCAGACAGCCATCAGCCATGCGAAGTACTCGTTCCACCTGTCCGCCGAAGTCAGCGTGTCCCGGGGTGTCGATAATATTGATCCAATAATCTTTATAGCAAAATGATCCATTCTTGGAGGCAATGGTTATTCCCCGTTCCCGTTCCAGATCCATGGAGTCCATCAACCGCTCAGCAATCTGCTGGTTGTCGCGGAACATCCCGCTTTGCCGGAAAAGTTGGTCAACAAGAGTGGTTTTACCATGATCAACATGAGCAATAATCGCAACATTTCTTATTTTGTCCTGATTCATGTCTATTTTGTCCTGATTTGTTTCACAAAAAATTTGATAGGATAGACCACTCACACTATTCCGGCAAGAGAAAAACTTAAATCAAGCAAAAAACATTATTTTTTCTTGACTTCCCGGGAAATGCGGCCTGATAATGATATTTAGATATTCAGGGTTCACTCAAAAATAACTTTGTATTCTAAATGTCCACATTACACCTTATCTCTACTAATTTATTTTTGGGTGAACCCTTAGAGCAAAGGTAACTGCTCACAGGGCACAGAATCTTCGGAGTCTCGCAGGCTCGCTTACCTCCGCCATCAGCCCGGCTTACGTATGACTGATACAGGGCACCGGTCTGATGACGAAAATCTCCGGCACTCTGTAAACAGTTACAGTTCGGTGTTTTTCACGGCTATGAGTTTTAAGGTGTCAGTAGTTACGCGCAAAGGAGACAGACCCACGCCATAACCCCGCGAGGTTATTTCAAAAAATACTTTCCGAGAATCTTATTTTTTTGACAGCTTTTCAGGAGTCAGGCTCTACAAAAGGAGGGTACGGAATGACAAAACCTGATGATTCAGATTGGCTTATTGATCATGATTATTGCGGTCGAATTCTCTGCGGATCCTACAGCCTTGAATTAAAACAGAGAGTAGCTGAGTGTGTCAATCAGTTTCGCTCACTGGATCATAAAAACAATCCTGCTATTCCTTATATATCGGCCTGGAGCAGGAATGATTCAGCCATCTGGTATGAATATGTGGGTTCACGTCTTCCTGTACTGCTTTCCTGTCATCCCAGGGATACGGCAGCAAGGTTTACCGACAGCATTGTCAAGCGATCAATATATGTCTCCAATGATAACATTGAAAAAAACATAAAGCAAAAAACAATTCAAGGCCGGAAACTTTCAGAAAAAAGACTGATGCTGCGCCGAGAGTCAGAGGATAATGGTTTTGTTGAAGCGGTTTACAAAATGCGCCTTGACGATGGGACAAAACTCTGGCTCAAAGATCAGGCTGCAACCGAATCCTTTTCTAACGATAATATTTATTTATCCCTGGGAGGACTTACCTGTATAAGTATGGAAATGAAGGCTGCTGAAGAGAGACAAAAAAACGAGAAGAAAATCAAAACCGATCGGGATAGGCTGGCGATGCTCCTGGAAAAACAGGCTAAGGAAATCTGGAGAAGCCAACTTGAAATTATCTATCGGCTGACTAAAGCCACTGAATTCAGGGACAAACAGGCAGGCAGTCACCTGACCAAGATGAGTCATTATTGTAATATTGTGGCCAGGGCTGTCAACATGGAGGAAGAAAAACGTATTTTATTTTTTCATGCCGCGCCCATGCATGATGTGGGGAAAATAGGCATTTCCGATACTATTTTACAAAAAAAAGGACCGCTCACTGCCGCAGAATTCTCCATAATGAAGGATCACGCTATTATCGGGGCAAAACTTCTTTCTGGAAACAGTTCTGAATTAATGAGCATGGCCAAAAGTATTGCCCTTACTCACCATGAAAAATGGGATGGCAGCGGCTACCCTCATGGCCTTGAGCATGAAGACATTCCGCTTACCGGGAGAATTGCCGCAATATGTGATGTTTTTGATGCCTTAACCTCTGAACGGCCATATAAAAAAGCCTGGTCAAATGAGGAGGCCATAAATGAATTACAAAAAAAAAGAGGCAGCCACTTTGCCCCTGAACTAGTTGATATCTTTGTTAAAAATATCGATAAAATTGAAAATGTACAGAAAAATTTACGGCCAGCGTCCTTACCTTTCCCGGATGAGCCGCAGTAACTCCTCGGCATCAAGCTTACCTCCCATGTCGGTATTATCCAGCAGGCTGTCGGCCAGGGTTCTCTTGGCCTGGTGCAGTTTAACTATTTTTTCCTCAATGGAATTCTTGGTAACCAGGCGATAGATGGTTACGGGTCTCTTTTGTCCCAGCCGATGAGCCCGGTCGGATGCCTGGTCTTCCACTGCCGGATTCCACCAGGGATCCATATGGATTACATAATCCGCGGCAGTGAGATTCAGCCCGACACCGCCGGCCTTGAGACTGATTAAAAAAAGATCACCTGCCCCGTTTTGAAAAGCACTGATCTGTTGCCGTCGAACTTTGGCCGGAGTATTGCCGTCCAGGTAACAGTAGGTTATTTTCTTATCATCAAGAAATTCACTGATAATATGGAGATGGTCGACAAACTGGCTGAAGACCAGGGCCTTGTGACGATTTTCCAGAAGCTCCTCAATGATTTTGGCAAAAATGGCCAGTTTCGAACTCTTTATCTCTGACTCCGGGGCAACAAGCCGAGGATGGCAGCATATTCTCCGCAGTTTCATTATTTCCGCCAGGATTTGCAGATGACGGGAACCGGGAGGCCCGTTGTTGTCGCTTATTTTCTCAACCGCGTTGCGACGCAGCACCTCATAAAAAGCCAGTTCATCCTCGCTCATTTCAACTTGGAGAAGTACCTCGGTTCTGGGAGGGAGTTCTTCCAGAACCTGGGATTTCAAACGGCGAAGGATAAAAGGCTGAATAAGTTTTTTAAGCTTACGCTGAACCTGACGATTTTGATATCGCTCAATGGGATGGCCATATTTCTTATTAAACTGTTCCAGTGTGCCAAGCAGTCCGGGATTGATGAAATGAAAAAGATTCCATAATTCGCCTAGGTGATTCTCAATCGGGGTTCCGGTAGTTATAAGTTTAAACTCTCCCTTGAGCGACATGGCCGCCTTGCTGCGCTTGGTGGTTATATTTTTTATGGCCTGGGCCTCGTCCAGAACAATTACCTGCCAGTTTATCTTATTAAGCAGTTCAATTTCCTGCTGCAGCAAGCCGTAACTGCTAATCACCACGTCAAAGGGCTGCAATGAACTTAATTGTTTTGCCCTGTTCCTGCCGCCGAAAGTTATATCATTTAAAGTCGGGGCAAATCGTTTTATTTCTTCCTGCCAGTTAAGGCAGACGGAAGTAGGAGCCACTACCAGTGATGGCCCCTGGTTAGCCTTTTCAAGCATAATCGCCAGCCCCTGAAGTGTTTTTCCTAATCCCATGTCGTCGGCCAGGCAGGCACCGGCACCCAGGTGGGCCAGCCCTGCCAGCCAGCAAAATCCTTCACTCTGGTAATCCCGGAGTTCAGCCTGTAAGGTTGACGGCACCCTGGGCCGCAGTTTCCGCGACTCCTGGAGCCGATGGATCATCTGGTGCCAGTGTTGATCCGCGTCAGGTTCACATTTTTCCTTGTCGAGTCCAGCCAGGGAAAGGGCGGCAAGCGGATGAAGACGAATTTTTTTGCCATGCTCTTCACTGAAAAGATTAAGTTCTTCCAGTTGTTTGCGGAACTGGCGAGACAAAATTATGAACTGCTGGTCATCAAGCGGAATAAATTTTCCCGGATGAGTGCGAACCAGGGAAAGAAGATGCTGCATGTCAATGACTTTATCTTCATCAATTTCAAGTTTACCCTGCAATTCAAACCAGTTATTTTTTTTCCGAATTTTCAGCTGAAAATGTTCAAAAGAAACCTGCTTGCCCAGAGAAATTTTTTGTCCTTCCGGCCATTCAATAGTAATTTGATCTTTGATCTCCTCAAGTTCCAGCAAAAGCTGGAGGCATTCCTCTGTTTTGTTAATTTCCCACTCCCAGTCAGAATTATCCATCATTGACAGGGTTGGACACGCGGTTTCAATTTTTTGACAATTAACGACTTCCTGTACCAGATTCCTTCTAGTCTGAAAACGCTCTCCGGCAATTTCAGCAATAATATTTTCACTGCCCTGGCCTGGTCTGACATATGGCCCGTCTGAAGAAAAAGGCCGAACCAGCATGGTCAACCGGAACCCTGCTCCCATTGGCAGTAAATGGATAATAATCCGGGCATCCGCTGCTACTTTTTCCGTATCCTTAGCTACCCCGCCAATGGCGGAATGAACTGTAATGCAGGATGCCAGCTTTTCTATAGTCCGGATCACTTCTTTCCGGGCAGCCCCGGGAATACTCAAACCATCATCTCCTATTATGGCTGCGATCTTCTGATGTTCCTTGGAAAAATTCATTACGGCAAAACGAGTAGGCGTCTCCCTTGTCGCCATTACTTTATCGGTCATCAGGTCAGGATATAATTCAATATGCAGCTCATTATTATTTTCTTTAATCCGCAGTTCCGGTTCACCCTGGACAAATTCAACTGCAACAGTCGGTGCCTCGGCCAGGAAAAGATGAGGATGACCAATCAGGGCAGGGAGAGTCTCGCTCATATCAAAATCATAAGAAATTCCAGCCCGTATTTTATGTTTTTTCAGGGTGGCCCTGATCTTCTGATCATGATTTGAAATAAAATCAAGATTTTTGCCGGAATAAATCCTTTGCAGGGCAACTGGACGTCCAAGGGACCATTGCCCCTTAGAACTTAATTTCTGCTCTTTGGGGCTGATAGTGACAAAACCATGCTCAAAATTAACCATCCAGGCCAGACGGGAACGAAGACGGCCTTTACCACGGGTCGGACTGGCAACAAGATTGAGAGCTTTTAAGGCCCGCTGCCATCTCTCTTCCCGGCGGCAGGCTGAAATAATGGAGATGATATTATTGCGATTCCGGAAAACACGGCAGAATTCCCTGTAAGTATTTTTGGGGCTGGACCGGCTCAAAAGCTCGGCATACTCTCTTGCCGGCCAGCCATAGCCGCTTTCTGAAGCTCTTCTGAACAAAAGAGCTATTTCTTCTTTTTGTTCTGTTTCCAGATAGCCGTTTATCCAGAAATGGGCCATTCCCTGCAACAGGGCGGTTATACTGTTTCTGCCGCCTGCCTGCCACGAGTTGCAATAATTTGTTTCAGAAAATGTTGTCTGGAAATCAGCAACCTCGGCCATGACATTATAGGCGGGCATAAATACAGGGTTGGCTTGACTGCTGTTCAACTTGACAATTATTTCTTTAATTTTAATGTTGAATGAATATTCACCGCTGTTTAACAGGGCCAGGATAAAGAAAAAACCCTCAAGTCCGGCAAAATAAGCATCCTTCTGGTCAAGATTTTTTTGCAATTCATTTAAATCGTCATTAAAAAAATCAATGGCCCGGCTGTTATGCCCCTGAAAAAAAGCCAGCCAGCCCCGGAGGCCAAAACCATGAATATATTCTCCCGCCTTGTTCAGCATGGCAGTACTTTCAGCTATTTTACCCTGAAGAATAAGTTGAGAAATCAGCAGGTAATAAAATGAACTCTCACCTCCTGCCGGGATATCGTTATCTCTCTCTTTGTTGAGCAGAAAATCAAGCGGCCCCTGACATGGAGTCAAGCGGATTAGAGATTCCTGGAATATTTCGCGAAGTCCATGAAGCTGGAGATAAACCGGCAGGGTTGAAAACCATTGGGCATCAAAAGGATTATTAAAAATCGCGGCCAGGGGAGCCGCTGATTCGGGAATATCCGGGCATTGATAATATTTAAACAGGCTGCGGTTAAAAAGATCAAAATCATTATTGTAAAGACCTATTCGAACATCCCGCAGGCAGCGGATACTCTTTTGCTGCTGTTCATCCTCTATCGGCATTTCCTGCCGAACAACAGTGGCCAGCTGCTGATGGCAACCGAGCTGGACAGCCTTACGGCTGACAATTTCAACAATTTGCGGATTACATTGTAATCTCCAGTCCAGCAGATTTAAATTCTGCAGGCGTCGAAAGCTGTTGGAAAGCGTTTCGCCGGCCTGATCATCGGCATCGTTCTGGTATTGATCTGTTTTTGCCAGGCAATGTTCAAAATCAGTTTTCCTGGCGGGAGCAAAAAAAATTGCGGCCAGAAAGACAATTTTCTGCTCCCTCGGTGAAATAGAGGCAAAAAAGTCTAAAAGTTTTTTGACGCTGTGTTGCGTATCCTGCTTTTGCTGATGGAAGGTTGCCATTTTATTAATATACCATATAATACAGAAACCAGAAGATAGAATTTGCAGATCAGATATATGAATGACAAAATTTTTTGTTACATATAAGGTATCATAAATGGAAATAAGGTTTATCGGGGTTGGCGAGGCATGTGACAGTAATTACGGCAACACCTCAATTTTAATAAAAAACAGGGGCAGCAGCCACCTGCTGGACTGCGGTTTTTCTGTTCCTCACAATTATTTCACTTATTGCTCTGATCCTGAGGAACTTGATTCTTTGTGGATTTCTCATTTCCATGGCGATCATTTTTTCGGCGTTCCTCTGCTTTGTCTCCGTTTATGGGAGATGGGAAGAAAAAAGCCATTACATATTATCGGCCAGGAGGGAACCGGGGAAACTGTCCGGGCCGCAATGGATCTGGCCTATGGTAATCTTTTCCAAAAACTGCAGTATAATTTAAATTTTCATGTTCTTATGCCGGGAGAAAAAGCAAAAATCGCCGGAATGACCTGGCAGGCGGCCTGGGGAGACCACTCCAGACCCTGTCTTGCCCTCTGCCTGAGCGCTGGTAACAAAAAAATATTTTACTCCGGCGACGGCAGGCCTACCGCAGAAACGGCTCTCCTGGCCGGGAACAGCGACCTGGTAATCCACGAAGCATTTCTGCTGTCTGACGATATCCCCGGTCACGGCAGCGTTCAGGGCTGTATTAAATTCTGTCAGCAAACAGGAACAAAACAATTTGCCCTGGTTCATATAAACCGGGAAATCCGCCAGAGTGAGAAAAATCATATCCTGCAACTACTTGATAAAGTTCCTGGTCGGTCGGGTTTTTTGCCGGAAACAGGCGAAAAAATCATCTTATAAACGTAAATATTCGGGTTACGCGAAAAACCTGCAATAATTTCAGGACTGAAATATTTGGAACATCAACCTGACAAAATTTTTAAAATTACCGCCTGGATTTTTCTTTTACTGATGCTGGTCATTATTTTGAAAAATCTGGCTTTTATTTTTATTCCTTTCAGTCTTTCCCTGCTGATCTGTTATGCTCTGGGAATTCCCCTTGACCTGCTTAAACGCTATAAGCTTCCCCAATTTTTACGAATTTTACTGGTAATCTTGTTTTTATCGGCATTCGGCTACCTTTTCAGCCGCCTGATAAGCACCAATTTTCAGGAATTTTACAGCCAGCTGCCCCAATTTGAAGAAAAATTCTGGGGATATGTCAAAAACATAATGGTCTGGCTGGATATCAGCCAGGAACAGATCAAGGAAAGTTATGACACATTTATCGGAAGTCTTGGCGGCGAGGATTTCAAATCACTGGGTTTTGTTGCCAGGCAGATGGGAAGTTCATTTTTTTCCTTTCTGGGTAATATGATCTGGGTAATTCTGTTTATTATTTTTATTCTGGCGGAAAAAGACGACATTGACCAAAAAATAATTAAGGCATTTGGCCGAAGGGGAGCAGAACCTCTGCTGGAAGCTGGACAGCGGATAAATAAAGCGGTGCAGGATTATCTCGGCTTAAAAACATTAATCAGTCTAGGTACCGGTCTGCTTGTATTCCTTGCTCTCTACCTCTTTACCACCCCATTTGCCCTGCTCTGGGGCGTACTGGCCTTCTGTTTGAATTTTATCCCTAATATAGGTTCATTAATTGCGGTTGTACCTCCGGTTGCAATAACCCTGTTCCAATATGGTTCATTACCCAGAACCCTGGGCGTCTGTGTCGTACTTATAGTCATCCAGATGGTTGTCGGTAATTTTGTGGAACCAAAAGTCATGGGCAAGGGTCTAAACTTAAGTCCCATTGCCGTTCTTTTCGCCCTGCTTTTCTGGGGCTGGATGTGGGGGATGCCCGGTATGCTGCTTTCTGTGCCGCTGACTGCGGCAATCAAAATAGCCTTTGAACAGGTGGAGGCGACCAGGCCGATTGCTCTGCTGATGGCGGGCAAATAAACCGTGATTGCCCTTATAAATGACTCAACTTTCTGACTTGTTGTTTTGTTAATGATTTCTATAAACTATACAATTTGCAGCATAGATATATCGTCATTCCGGCATGTCTTTAGCCGGAATCCAGGGAT
>JANTFJ010000030.1 GCA_024763495.1 Desulfobulbaceae bacterium
GCTTTAGCTGTGCGTGATAAGGCTGGCACCCATACTACGGGCATAAACTTCGCATACTGATGCTATGTAAGACAGACTTATCGCGTGCAGATGAAGTACAACTGAATAGTTACTCAGAGTTTTTACAGATGCAGGTCAGGGTGCGAGGGCAGCGAGTTCCCTGACAACACAGGACTTTTTTTCAGTACCTCATTGATCAGTACCCCATTGAGTTGTATTAAGTGCCCCGAAGCTCTCACGATGTTCGCTATCTGGAGGTTGATATAACTACCTTATTTCAAAAATATTTTCTGATCATTTTGTTTTTTTCTCAAAAAATCAGGCACAAGGCACTAACCAAATTTTTATTTATCATGTTGCTCAGCTGCCTGGTTCCCCAAAATCCGGCAGCAGCAGAAAATTCTCCACAAAAAACAGCCTGGCTTATCCGCTGGCATTTCGATTCCCCCGGCAAGGTAAAAAAAATATGCGGGGCTATAGATAATAATTTTGACCATCTCCTGGTTCAGGCCAGGGGCCGGGCGGACAGCTGGTACAAAAGCGATCTTGCCCCCAGGGCCGAAGAGCTGAACCGACAGCCGTCTGATTTTGATCCATTAGGAGAAATATTGGCTGAATGCGGGCCAATCCCGGTTCAAGCCTGGCTTAATGTCTTTTATCTATGGTCAGGCGATACCCCCCCGAAGACAGTCATCCACCCGGCACAACCCGAAAATAATTGGATTTTAAAAGATAACAACGGCAAACGGGTGTGTGATTATTCTGAACTGGAAAGAAAAATGGGCTGGATTGAAGGAATTTACGCTGATCCGGCTGACCCGGAATACCGGCAGTTAATGACAGATGTTGTCTCGGAACTACTGCAGCGCTATTCTTTAAGCGGTATTCATCTTGATTTTATTCGTTATCCAGGCAGCCGATATGGCTTTGGCGGCCTGGCGGCACAAAAATTTAAAAAACAATGGGGATTTGCGCCATGCTGGCTGCCGGACAAGATTGATCCCGAAAAACTTCCCGCCTGGCTTGACGGCGGAATGAGTCAGGTTGAGCGCCTGCTGGTTACCGGCAATCTTATCTGGGCCGAAATGCGGGCCGGGGAAGTCACGGAAATGGTCAGGGTAATTCGCAGGGTAATTGATAAAACAGCCCCCGGTCTTATCCTGTCTGCCGCCGTTGATCCTGATTACCTTACCGCCTATCTTGACAAAGGCCAGGACTGGCAGCTTTGGGCCGGAGAAGGATTAATCAATGAACTCTATCCCATGACCTATTTTGGCGGGCGGGACAGGGTGGAAAGGCAATTAACGATAATCAGGAAAATGCCTGAAGCAAAAAAAATTAAACTATGGGCAGGACTGGGGGCCTACATCAAGGAAAGTGAGGAAATCGGCAGGGAGGCGGCTATTGCCCAACACATTGGCTATAATGGTGTTTCCCTTTTCAGCCTTGGTCATCTCCTGAAAAAAAAGAGGGGCTGGCAGCAATATCTCCAGGCGGTCAACAAGGCTGTCCATGTCACTCCAAACCAACAATTCAGGATCTCAAAAAAACTTCCTCAGCCGGCGGAATTCAAATTACTGAACCTGCGTCAAACCCCTTTGGCCAAGAAGCATAATCAGGCATTGACGCGCTTGGATGAATTCATTACGGCCTGTAATACTGTCATTCCCCAGGCCCTGACTTCCCTGCAGAAAGCTGAGTTGACCATTCCAGCCTGGTTGGAGACACGGGGTATTTTCCGTTTTGTCCATCCCTTAGACAGCCTGCAGCAACAGGAAGAGCAGCGCCAGCTCTGCGCCAAGGCCAGGAGACTTTTAAAAAAAGGAACAGATTTTTCCGCGATCTCCCGCCGCTATTCCCAGGCTGGAACAAAAAAAATGGGCGGCAGACTGCCCAGGTACTATCTTGGCACAAATAAAATAATCGATCAACTGTTTAAATTACCGAACAATGAAGTAAGCCCGGTAATCCGTAGAACAAACGGTTACTGGTGTTATCAAATCCGTCAAAAAGGCCCGGCCCGCCCTGAAACGCTCGAAAATATTCCCTGGCCGGCCCGGCGGGTTATTTTCAAAAAGGTCTTAGAAAAATTTATTGATCGGCAAATTTTATAAAACACAAAACACAGCCTGAAAGCCTATCGGGAATTGAAGCCCTGGCAGAAAAAATTAAGATCCTTTATACCTTGTTCACCAGTTTTCTCTGTCCCGCTTCAGCTGTTTGGCTGACTTTGAAAATTATCTTGACGTATTAAGTGTAACCTGTCTAAACTTATATAAAAAAGTAATCATTCAGGGTTAACAGCAAAATATTTCTCCCACTGAACAGTTATTTTTGCTGTAACTACTCACGGGGCAAGCCTCACAACTTCGCTACCCCCCCGTAATTTTAACTGTTTACTGTATCTTAACCTGTTGGCAACCTACGATGAACAATATGCCAAAATATTATTTTTTAATAATTCTCCTGCTGCTCTTTATGCCGGCAGTATGTTCCGCCGCATCCAGCCAAAACGATTCATATGAAGAACTGTTCTCTCAGGGACTTGAAGAGACCAGTGAGATTGCCGCGAACACACGACTTAATATTGACTATATCCCCGCCTTTGTCACTATCCTTCAGCAGGAACAACTTTTACAGCTGGGTATTGATACTGTTTATGAAGCCATGGCCCTTGTCCCTGGAGTTGAACTTTTCATGGAGTCAACCGGAGCAAAACAGTTAATATTCCGAGGCGTTAAAGAAAAAGGGAAAGTCAAGCTGATGATTGACGGGATTGATATTAACAACAATTTCCGGGGTTCTGTTTATTACTATTATGATTTCCCCATAGAACTGGTCAAACGTATCGAAGTTATCCGTGGCCCTGGTGCGATTCTGTATGGTTCCGGTGCCATGAGCGG
Source organism: Desulfobulbaceae bacterium (assembly GCA_024763495.1). Classification (GTDB taxonomy): domain Bacteria; phylum Desulfobacterota; class Desulfobulbia; order Desulfobulbales; family SURF-16; genus JANTFJ01. The sequence goes on from JANTFJ010000030.1 coordinate 2,904, forward strand.
GGTCATCAATATCGTCACCAAATCATCTGACAACAATAACCGGGCAACTATCTTTGGTTCCGCTTCCTCTTATGACACTTATAAGGGCGGGATGTTGATGAACGGTAAAATAAATGATTCCTGGCATGGCGCAATGGATGGATATTATACCAGGGGCAATAAGGGAATCGACGCCGGCCCGGATAAGTATGGCTCTTTTGGGACGAGCGATGAATCCCTGAGAGATTATGCAGTCGGGCTTTCTGTCGGCAATGAACATCTCAAGCTCACTACAAGGTTTAAACGTTCCCGGGAAGGTATTGCTTTTGGGGGTAAGTACAACTTCTTTCCCTCAAAAAATGACAAGAAAGGCCTCATTAACTCTACATTTTTTACAGAACTTCAATATGGGGGGCAAATTATCCCGGAAATCTGCTATTGCCTGAAGACCGGATACAGCCGTTACGAACAGGAGGTTGAGGGCAGAGCCATGATGACACCGGCTGGAGAGTTGATTTCCTATGTTGATTACGGAGAGGAAAAGCTCTATGCCGATTTGTCTTTTACTTCTTCCCTGGCTGTTCATAAAATAATAGCAGGCTTCAGGTTTGAAGACAATCAAGAAATCAGGGGAGATTTTAATCTTTACCTTGAGAATCATCCGGAAAATCTGCTCATGCCGGACAAGGTAATAAAACCTGATGTTTCAAGAGAAGTATACAGCTTTTATTTTAATGACAATTATCATTGGAATGAATTCCTGGAATTTTCCTTTGGCCTGAGATATGACGACTATTCGGATGTAGAGAGCACCGTAAACCCACGACTGGGACTTGTCTACCGCTTTAGTGATCAACTGAATTTCAAAGCCATGTACTCCAGGGCCCATCGCGTGCCTTCCTGGATTGAACTTTATATCAATGTTCCTGTTCCCTATACTAAAAAGAATAATCTGGATCCGGAAAAATCTGACACTGTGGAGCTTGGTTTTGTCTTTAATTCCGGCTTAAATACCCGTCTGGGTTTTAATGTTTACTGGTCTGAAATAAATGATCTGATCATCTACTCGGCAGCAGATGTCAGCTACGCCCAGGATGGCAGCCATAACTTCCAGGGCGGCGAGTTTTTTTTACAGCATGATTTTTCAACAGGCACCGCATTGGATTTCGGGCTCTCTTTTGTTTATGGAGAAGATTGTGATAATAAAAAACTTCCTGATATCGCCTCCTGGATGAGTAATCTCAGCTTAACCCATACCTTTGTTCAAGGGATAATTTCCGCTACACGCCTGAGGTATGTTTCGAATCGGCGGCGGGCGGCAGGAGATGACCGACATGATGTGAACGGTTATCTTACCTGCGACGAAACCTTGAGCTGGCACTACCATGATTTTGATTTTATTGCCGGAGTAAAAAATATCTTTAATAATGATGTCCGTTTTCCGGCACCGGCAAATACCTTCAGGGATGATTATCCCAGGGAAGATCGGACATTCATTTTCAAAATTTCAGCTGATTTTTAGCGGAGTCTTTTCGAACAACCACCATGTTGTCCTTATTAAGAAAAAGCGGCTGCCTCATCATCCTGCTCCTGCTTATCTCCTTTCCGGCAAACGCGGCTGTAAATGACGCGCTGTTACGGATTCATGCCACCCTGTTGCCTAAAATCGTACTGATGGATTATCAGTTTGAGCAAAAGCTGGTGGACAATGCCATTGTTATCAGAATTATCTGTGACAACAAAGATCAATTATACGCTGGAAGACTGCAGGACTATATCCTGCAAAAATATGAAAACGGCATAAAAGATTATCCGGTTAAGGTTGAAATTTCGCCTTATAATAAAAATTCAGCCTCTGCGCCGGCAGCCACTATCTTCTATTTAATGCCCTCCTCTGCAAGGCTGACCCGTAAGGCCCTTAAATCAATCCCCGACCAAAGGCTGATTTTTAGCTGTGATCCCTCTGCCCTGCGTTTTGGCGCGGTAATATCCGTCAGGGTATTAAACAATATTAAACCGATTATCAATATTGACGCCTTGAAAGAAAAAAATATAACCCTGCGCCCGGTGATCATGAAGATTTCCAAGATATACTATCAGCCAAAGCATTGAAGTGAATGCCCATGAACCTGTTTGCGGGAATAGACCGTCATTCAATAATCTTCAAAATTACCCTGCGGATAGCTCTCTCATCTATGGGACTGATGATTATTCTCGGGGTAATCAATACCCATTTTGTTCAGACTGAATACCGGGAACTGGAACAGGAAAAGCTGACAACTATTATGCAGGATGCCTTAAAGACGCTTGGGGTTAATTTAAGTTATGAATTTTATCAGGCGGTAAGGGAAACTGGAGAAAAATTACTGGAAGACAAGAATATTATTGAGGTGCGGATTAAGGGTAAGACAATAGAAAAGGAATTTTCTTTTTCAAGTGCCGCGAAAGGGAACAGGCCTGAGGGTTTTTCCAAAAAGATGATTATCACCGATCCCGCTACCGGAGAAAATATAGGGGAATTGACTGTAGATTACTCACGACAGCATTACCGGGCCATGATGCTGAAATATTACCGGAATCTTGCCATTCTCTTTATAATTTATTTTCTGTTCGCCTGTTACCTGATTCGCCTGCTGGTAGCTTTCCTTAATCCTCTGGCGGGGCTGGCCAGGCAGATGCATTCTTTTGCTCCAGACCAGCCCAGAATGCGCCTCCCTTGCAACCCCGAGAATAAAGATGAAGTTTACCATATAGCCGTGGCCGTAAACAGCATGCTTGACAGTCTATACGGTTATACTGATCGGCTTAACCGCCTGAACATGCAACTTCTTAAGGCTCAGGATGAACTTGAAAAACGGGTGAAGGAAAGAACCAGTGAGCTTAAAGAAAAGCAGCTGCAGCTTGCCCATGCCGGCAGACTGGTGGCCATGGGAGAGCTGGCCACCGGTATCGCCCATGAACTTGGCCAGCCCCTGCAGATTATCAAAACTGCTGCCGCTATAGTTGTAGAAGAAATAAAAAGTGACGACATGAATCAACAGGAAGTATTGAACGTAGCTGCCAAAATTGTTCCCCAGATAGATCGCGCGACTACTATTATCAATAATATGCGGACATTTGCCCGGTATGACACGAAAACTGAAGCAGTGCCCGTATCTTTGCGCAAACCCCTGGAAGAATGTCTTGGCTTTTTTAATGAACAGTTTCATCAGCATGAGATTAATATCAGTGTTGATATATCAGAAGATCTTCCCAAGGTTCGGACAGAAACCCAGAAATTTCAGCAAATTGTGGTAAACCTGCTTTCCAATGCCCGGTATGCGGTAGACCATAAATACCATGACGGACACGTTGACCAGGAATTCGAAAAAAGTATAAGGGTTACACTTTACTATATCGCTTCTGAAAAACAGGTGGTTTTAAAAGTCAGTGACAACGGCTGCGGAATGACCAGGAAAGAACTTAATCATTGCCGGGAGCCTTTCTTTACCACCAAACCTCCTGACCAGGGAACCGGCCTCGGTATTTCCATTGCCTACGGGATTGCCAGGGAATTTGGCTTTGAGCTGGAAATTGCCAGTATCCATGGACAGGGCAGTATTTTTACTGTTAAGATGGATGCGGTTACCTGAGGGGGTATAAGTCATGAATGAGATTAAAGAGAAACAACTTAAGGTTCTTCTGGTAGATGATGAAGCCGAGCTTACGGAACTTTTAATCTATGCCTTCCGGAAAGAACCTTATATCATCCTGACCGCCTCCTCTGCCCAGGAGGCCATGGCTGTTTTTTACAAAGATCCCGTTGAAATTCTGGTCACCGATATAAAGATGCCGGGAATGAACGGCCTGGAACTTACCGAAAAGGTACTGCGGGAGTTTCCGACAACCAAGGTCATTGTCATTACGGCTCATGGTGATATAGACACAGCTGTTGAAGCAATGAAACTTGGAGCTGTTGATTTTCTCCAGAAACCTCTAAATCATGAAATTCTTCGTCTGAGCATGGAGGGGGCAGCGGAACAGTGGAGACTGCAGCAGGAATTAAAATTAAGCAACGCCGCCCTCATGGAAAAAGAGGCCGAACGAGCCAGGATGGAAAAAATTATCCAACGTTCCCAGAAGATGGAAGCCATTGGCATAATGGCCGGCGGCGTGGCTCATGATCTCAACAATATACTTTCAGGTATTATAAGTTATCCGGAATTGATGCTGCTTGATATACCGCCCGGCAACCCCCTGCGAGACCCTTTACAGACGATTAAAAAAGCGGGCGAACGCGCCGCCGCAGTTGTGAATGATATGCTCACTGTAGCCCGCGGCGTGGTTGCGGTGAAAAAAATTCATAATTTTAATGTGTTGATTAAAGAATTTCTTGACTCCCCGGAATTTAACCTCCCGGTCGGGCAAAAACCCGAAGTAAACCTGGAGGTAAACCTGGCTCCTGATTTGCTCAACGTAAAATGTTCCGCGGTTCATTTCCGTAAATGCCTGCTCAATCTTGTTATCAACGCCCTGGACGCGGTTGATCTTAATGGTTCTGTAACCATTGTCACGGCCAACCGCTATATAGACAAGCCATTACATGGTTATGATGATGTCCGTTGCGGTGAGTATGTCGTACTTTCAGTAATAGATAACGGCGCGGGCATCATACCTGCTGATCTGGAGCATATCTTTGAACCATTTTACACCAAAAAAATGATGGGCCGGAGCGGAACCGGACTGGGCCTGGCTGTAGTGTGGAATACGATACAGGAACATAATGGGTACATTGATGTTGCAAGCGACGAAAAAGGCACTCGGTTTGACCTTTATTTCCCTGCCAGCCGGGAAGATGCTGATATTGAAATATTGCCGGTACAGGCCGCAGAGCTGCAGGGCGCCGGCCAGACTGTCCTTGTGATTGATGACGAACAGACCCAGCGGGAAATTGCCTGTTCAATATTGAACAGGCTGGGATATAAACCGACCTCGGCAGCAAGTGGAGAGCAGGCCCTGGAGTATTTAAAGGATCACGCGGTTGACCTGATTCTCCTGGACATGATAATGTCACCGGGAATTAATGGTAGAGAGACCTATGAGCGTATTATTAAGATACATCCAGGTCAAAAAGCCATTATTGCTACTGGTTTTTCAGAAACAGAAGAGGTGAAAAAAGCCCAGGCCGTCGGGGCAGGAAATTTTTTGAAAAAACCCTATACCTTGTCCCAGCTTGGACAAGCAGTGTTGGCTGAATTTGACTCCCAGGAGGCCGACCGCAAATAGACATTTTTTCTCAAATCAGTTAAGCGCCGGACTCCGAGGTATTTTGAAAAAATAAGCGCAGCCATCTATTTGATATCTCGGAGTCTCGCCAGCTCGCTTTCCGGAGCATTATTTTTTCAAAATAGTAAATATTCGGGTTGGGTAAAAGCTTCCCTTCTCTATCCCTTTAAATGTTCGGATAATGCCCCAGATTTGTTCGTTTCGGCGTGTTCACTATAGTATACTATGTGAATCACGCCGAAACGGACGAAGGTGGGGTGCTAGCCGAACATTTACTCAAAATAACACAGAGTCGGGGATAAAGGGCATTCTCGGACAGCCCCCTGGCGCTACGTGACAATCTACTAACCCTTTAACCGAAAAACGACTACGCTCCACCGGGGCAGATTTATATATATCCTGCCGTCTTGCTGAGTCCACGGTTCATAATAAGCGTTTCCGGCACCATCCCAACCACCGAAGGTCGCGTCCTGGGTACACAGCACCTGCGTCCACTGCCCGTACTGACCATCAGTAGATATTCCATAGCAGTGATTTTTGAAATTGCCATCACCCATATTGACAATGGTGAGTATCAGGTTACCATCAGTCCATCGTTTAAAAGCAATAACCTGGTTATTGCTGTCTTCATGGGTTATAATCAGGCTTTCGCTACCTAATGCCGGATTGTCTCGACGTAACCTGTTGGTCGCGGTAACAAGCCGGCACATCTCTTTACCTGTCTTGTCTTTGGTGGCATCCCAGTTGAAACGATGATCACCGTTGCTGTCCCTGCCATCATGCCAATAGCCCCAGGCAACAAAAGGTGAAGCCATATGACATTCCGACCCCATGAACAACATTGGTGTTCCGGGCATGGTTACATTCAGGGCCCAGGCCAGACGACATTTAGCCCGGGCATACCAGTTTTCACGACCGCCAAGCTGATCGATAAAGTAGCGATGCCGGCTGTCCCGGTTCGTCAACCCATCTTTGGCATTACCATTTTTGTCATCGCCGATATCGTCATGAGAGCCCATGGTATATTTCACCAGGTTCCATGAATGCTTAAACCCATCCCAACCCAGGATATCCCTGACCTTGCTTATGGGACTCTCCCCATTGAGCGCCCGTTGCATCTGGTGGTGAGACTCTGCAAACCAGGTAGCGTCAAAATTGCCGGTGGTCGTAATCCAGGGATGAGCCGGTAAATGTTCGGCAATCATATATTTTCCAGGATAATCGACTTGCAGCCGCCATAATACCTCTTTAAGAAAGAGGCCGTTTATCTGGGTCGTGACATCAAAACGCAAACCATCCGCATTATAATCATTAAAGTACATCCGGGCATTTTCAAAAAAGAAATCCTGAACTTGCTGCTTCTGCCAGGCAGGGCCTCTTCCCCAGTTCGTCCAGGAACCTCCTTCGAAATAGATTCCGCCCTCATGGGAATATCCATCATATTCCCACAGCACATTATCACCTGGCCCCGCGTGATTGTAAACAACGTCAAATATTACGGCAAGACCCTGCTGGTGAGCGGCATCGACAAGGCGCTTGAGGTCGACAGGAGCTCCATAGGCTGATTCAGGAGCAAAAAATGCTGCGGGATTGTATCCCCAGGATCGATCCATGGCAAATTCCTGGATCGGCAGGAACTCTATAGCATTGAAGCCTAAATGATGAATGTAATCAAGTTTGGTCTGGATATCGCTAAAGGTCGCGATTTCTTTTTCAAGGCCATCGTTTCTACCGGCGAAAGAGCCGACATGAAGCTGATAAATGATAAAATTTTCAAACCTGGGAGAAGTATGGGGTGCCCATGAGTAAGGTTCATCCGTTACCACAATGGAGGCATTCTCACTATCCGGGAAACATCGTGTCAAACCGGAATGTAAGACATCTCGGGCCGCAGGATCAAGACGCTGAAACTTATGGCCATTGTATGTGATCTCATAACGGTAAAGCTGTCCTGGTTTAACATCAGGAACAATCCCGCTCCAATATCCATCCGGCAATGAGGTCAACTCAATGGCCCTGGTAAAGGAATCCGTATTCCAGTCTTCACCGTCCTGGAGAAGAACCTCCAGATGGCCGGCATGAGGAGCCCAAACTCGAAACAAGCATCTGGAGCCATCCAAATGAGCGCCGATTTGCATATTATTTCCAGCCATTTTGTATATTACCTTCAGGAAATAGTTCAGCAATATTACAGGTATGCTGCCCTGTAAACAGCTACAAATCAGGGGTTAGCGCATATCAGGCGCCTAGCCCCGTGAGTAGTTACCTGAATATTTATAATCAAAAAATTGTGAATTCGAACTGGGCCTCTGCCCAGATATCGTCCGGAATATTCTTGCCTGTATAAGTATGATATGTATAGGTACCAGGCTTTGCCTTGCCTGGTATCTCATGAGATATCACCAGGGAGCAGGAGGTGCCGTCATCCGGTAAGGTTAAGACTTCAGGGCCATATAAGGACTCAGGAACCTGCGGATAGAAAGTTCCGTTCGGCAATGTTACGTTAGTTGCTATTGTCAGGATCTGCTCCTCGGTAGTATGGTTGGTTAACACAGCCTGGAAGCTTAACATGTCTCCCTGGGCAACTGTGGTTGCCTGAGGGAAAAGTTCCAGGCTGACAGGCTCATAAGTAAATTTCTGGACACGACCATTACTGCTGTCTGTTATATAAATATTTTTCCCGCTATCATCAATGGCTATGTACAGAGGGCCGCGGAACTCACCATCACCTTCTCCCCTTTCTCCCCATTTGCAGATAAAGTTTCCCTGGGAGTCAAATTTCTGCACCTTGCATTTTTTTTCATCAATTACATAAACATTATCCTGAGGATCAACAGCCAGGCCGACCGGTTTAATAAATTGTCCATTGGCATAGCCATAAGTACCCCAGGAAAGAATAAAATCACCATTATTGGTAAATTTCTGGATTCGATAATTTTTAGTATCACAAACATATATATTGCCGGCCGAATCTGCGTCAATACCTGATGGACTGTGAAACTGCCCGTCATCGCTGCCAAACGCGCCCCAGACAGCTAACAGGTTGCCATGAATATCCATCTTTTCAACCTGATGATCCGCAGTTGTAAAAAAAAGATGGTCATTGTCATCAAAAGTCATGCCGAGTGGCCCTTTAAAGGGTACTCCCTCTTCCTTGATTGACCAATAATCCATAAAAGTTCCATCCGGATGAAAAATCCTGATGTCATTATCATTAGAAATATAGATATTATCAGCAGAATCAACCGCCAATGCGCGTGGAAAATTAAAATAAGGGCCTTCCCATGCCGCCTCTCCTCTTGTTCCCCATTTAAAAAGAAAATTTCGCGCGCTGTCAAAGACCTGGATGTTTTGATTGTGCCGGTCGGCAACATAGATATCCCCGGCATGATTAACTATCACATCATGTACCAGGGCAAATTCCCCGTCCGGGGTAACGGTACCAGCCCATTTATTTAAGAATTGTCCAGAATTATTAAACTTTTGAACTCGAAAATTCCAGTAATCGGCAATATAAATATTTGAATCAAGGTCGGAGGCCAGCCCCAGGCCGTGAAGCTGGCCGTCATCGCTGCCAATCTCTCCCCACATTAAAATAAAATTGCCGTTTTGATCAAATTTTTGAATTCGTCCATTCCAGCGGTCAAAAACATAGACAAAACCTTCCTGATCCACCGTAATGCCACTTGTTGCCATGAATTGTCCCGGATCTGTTCCCCAGCTGCCAAAACCGAGCAACAGGTTACCATTCTTGTCAAATTTCAAAACTTTATTAAGGCCGATATCGGTTACCCAGAGATTTTTATCGCTATCAATGGCTATATATTCCGGGGCTTTCAGAATTGAACTGTCTGCGAAAATAAATTGGAAATTTCCATTTTTATCAAAAACCTGTATGCGCTGGTTAAACCTGTCAGCTACATATATCAGCTCTATTGACTGGTCAGACATGCCGATTGCCAGGCCGGTAGGATACCTCAATTGTCCATTATCAATACCTGTCCCTCCCCGCTTCCACACAAAAGATCCACTCGGATCAAATTTCTGGATAATATTGGATATACAGTCTGAGACATAAATATACCCCTCTGAATCTAAGGCCAGCCCCCTGGGAAGCTGAAATTGTCCGTCCTCATATCCCTTGCTGCCGAACAAAAGCAACAGGTTGTTATCCTGATCCTTTTTATGTACCCTTTGGTTTAATTCATCAAGGATGTAAATATTTCCACCATCATCAACCGCGAGATCAACAGGATACATTTCAGCAGGGTTCAGAGCTCCGAAAGAACCAGTGAAAAATGGTGGATTTTCAGCCGCGCAGGAATTGGAAACATACAACAGGGAGAGCAATACACTGATAATCAATTTCATTTTATTCATCATTTTTACCTCCGGAAATAAATATGTTGCCGATAGCTGACAAAATTTGTTTGAGCCTCACCAGCACCTAATCTTCCTCCATTTCGGAGTCTCGTTCCTCGCTTATCTGCCCTGTTTACATAGCACCGCTATAGGGCGCAGAGCCAGTGGAGAACACTTACAGACCGGAGTTATAAGTAAACAAGCAGCCCCCGGTGAACGGTTACAACGATTATTACCTATCCAATTACTTCCCGATTACTTCACCACGTTTTCTATTATCAGACAGTCCATGAAATTATGGTAAGCGCTCCATGAACACCACCCTGCACCCGTTTAAACGCCGCGATATACCTGATGTATTATCGCGAGCGTTGAAACGGGCACATGGCGGC
>JANTFJ010000031.1 GCA_024763495.1 Desulfobulbaceae bacterium
ACAGCTAAAGCACACGGAGTCTCACTTCGTTCGCTTACCTCTGAACAGTTACAGGTCGGTGGTTTGGGCAGTTTTTCGCCCCTACCTGAATAGTTACACAAAAAATATAATTAAACCCTGATGAAGACAACTCATAACGATATCCACTGCAAACAGTCAAACAAAGGCAGGATATGTACTTTCCTTGATGAACAAGGAGTACCGATTAACGAAAACTGGCGTTCATTTATCCTCTTTTTAAACATTTTAAAATATCACCAATACCTGACTCAAAAACAGAAAAAGAGTATAAACACACTATTTGCTGATATTCTGGCCAAGGGTGATTATACGGATAAACAATTCCAGGATCGCATTGAACAATTTCGCAATATATATTCCGCCACTTATATAAACAAGCTACAGGAGACAATAAAGGAATCAGAAAAACTTCTCCAGGAGTTCAAAAAACTTTCAAAAAAAAGAACGGGTAATGTCGAGGTTCTGCAAAATACCACTGTCAACTGTATTGGCGGATCTGAAAATCCCAGGGACATCATCAAAGAAGTTCGATCAGCCTTTACAAATGTTATCGAAGAGATGAACAGGGACACGGAAAAGCTCAATCAGCTCAGTAAAACCGATCAACTAACCCGGCTGGGTAATCGTCGGGCCTTTGATGAGTATCTTAATGCCAGTATACAGAAATACAATTCATCGTTTCCAGTATCTTTAATGATGCTTGACATTGACTTTTTTAAAAAATTTAATGACAACTATGGACATCGTATCGGCGATCAGGCATTGTCAACAGTCGGAAAATTATGTAAATACTGTGTTGATAAATTCTCTGAAAATCTTGATGAGCCCCTGCTGCCTACCCGTTACGGCGGCGAAGAATTCGCGGTTATAATGCCGGGACTTACTATTGAGCAGGCTGTTAAGGTTGCTGAATTTATAAGGAAAACCCTTGAAGATTATGATTTTATCATTCGCAACAACAAGGGAGAAATTGCCCACAAGAATATAACTATCACTGCGAGTATAGGAGTAGCAGAGGTACTGCCGCACTGGCTGGAAAACCAGGCAAACCAACTGGTGGAAGCCGCTGATAAAGCCCTTTACGGAGCTAAAGAGCAGGGACGTAACCAGGTTCGCAGTTACAGCGTAAAACTGGACAAAGGTCAGGAGACAGAAATAATAATTTAGAGCCTTACATCTGAAACGATAGCGATCAATAAACCACACCTTGACTTTGGAGAAGGCACGGCCTGTAAGCGTTTCAGAGATGCCGCCATGTGCCCGTTTCAACGCTCGCGATAATACATCAGGTATATCGCGGCGTTTAAACGGGTGCAGGGTGGTGTTCATGGAGCGCTTACTCTGAAACGGTTACCTTTATCGAGCGCTGTCACCCTGTAACCAGTTACAATTACAGGGGTTAGCGAAGTTAGGACGCTTACCCCATGAGTAGTTACTACAAAATAACAACAAACACCACTCCGGAGGAATTTGATAAAAGGAAATATCGATTTTCCATCCTCTGGTTTCTGGTTTCTGGTTTCTGATAAACGGAGGGAAAAATGCCGGAAAGAATCTATAATTTCAGCCCGGGGCCGGCCACCTTGCCCCGGGAAGTGCTGGCCCAGGCCAGTGAGGATATTATCAACTATAATAATACAGGCATGGGCCTTGTCGAGTTAAGTCATCGGAGCGGGGAATTCATGGCCATTGCCGAGGAAACCGAGGCCCTGCTGAGGGAACTTCTCAACATCCCCGCCAATTACAAAGTTCTTTTTCTTCAGGGCGGGGCCTCGACTCAATTTGCCATGATTCCCATGAACCTGCTGGGGGCAGGGAAAAAAGCTACCTATCTTAACACCGGGACCTGGGCCAAAAAGGCCATCAAAGAAGCAAATATTATAGCTGAAGCCGATGTCGCCTACTCCAGCGAAGCTGACTCTTTCAATCATGTCCCGGACCAGGCAGATTATTCTGTGGCTCCGGAATCGGAATATCTCTATTTTGTTTCCAATAATACCATTTACGGCACCCAGTTTAAGCAATTTCCCCAATCAGAAAAAATGCTGGTCTGTGATATGTCATCGGATATCCTTTCCCGCGAAATTGATATTAAACCCTTTGGCCTGATATTTGCCGGCGCCCAGAAAAATATGGGACCTGCCGGAGCAACGGTCGTTATCATTCGGGATGATCTACTGGATCGTACTCCGGATTCCGTACCTACCATGTTCCGTTATAAAACTCACGCGGATAAAGGATCAATGTTTAATACCCCGCCATGCTTTGCTATCTATACTATTGGTCTGGTTTTGAAATGGCTGAAAAAAATTGGCGGGGTAGCGGAGATTGAAAAAATAAACCGGGAAAAAGCCGCCTTGCTCTATAAGGCCATTGACAAAACAGATTTTTTTAAGGGCCATGCCCGGGAAAATTCCCGTTCAATGATGAATATCACTTTTAACCTGCCAAGCCCGGAACTTGAATCCAGACTGGTAACAGATGCGCTTGATGCCGGCTTCAGCGGTTTGAAGGGCCATCGCTCAATTGGTGGACTACGGGCCTCGATTTACAATGCCTTCCCTCGGCAGGGAGTTGTTGATCTGATCGATTTCATGGAAGAATTTGCCAAGAAAAACGGCTGACAGATTTTCAAAATAACACAGAGTCGGGCAGGTAAGCGAGGTACGAAACTCCGCAGAAAGGGCATTCCCGGACAGGCTCCCAGCTGTTTAACGTAAACGCCCCATGAACACCACCGTGCACACGCTTTAACCCTGTAACCAGTTACAATTACAGTGGTTAGCGAAATTATGGCGCTTATCCTGTGAGTAGTTACCTGTGATATACGAATGTATTATCGCAGGGCGTGGGGTACGCACATGGCGATGTCCCTGAATTTCTTACTGTTATGGGGGGTGTCGCTGCCTGGGTGTTCTTTATTGAGCGTTTTACCTGCTTAACAATACTGGAACTTAATGAAAATTAAATTTATTAATCTGGCAGTCATCTTTTTCCTTGTCTGGGGAAATATTTTTGTTAACTGCAATACTGTCCGGGCTTTTTCAGTTAAAGAAGAACGGGAATATGGGGAAAAACTCCTTACTGTAGTCCGCCTCCAGTTCAGGCTTCTGGAAGAACCGGATATCTCACAATATGTTAATAAACTTGGACGGGAAATTCTTACGGTTACAGGTTCCCAATTTTTTGATTATCATTTTTATGTGATCAGGGATAAGGCTTTTAACGCCTTTGCCGCTCCCTCAGGTCTTGTTTTCGTCCATAGCGGTCTTATCCTGCAGATGGATAACGAGGGTGAACTCTTCAGTGTTCTGGCTCATGAGTGCGGCCATGTTAACAGTCGACACATTGCTGAACGAATTAACAAATCCGGCAAGATTACCGCTACTAGCCTGGCCATGATCCTGGCCGGGATTGCCATGGGCGGGGGAGCCCTGACCCAGGCCATGGTTACCGGCGGCCTGGCTACCGGGGCCACGATGAACCTTAGATTCAGCCGACAGGATGAAGAAGAAGCCGACAGGCTGGCTTATAAATGGATGGTAGCCGATAACCGTAATCCTGCGGATATGGTTTTAATGCTCAAAAAAATGTACCAGATTGAAAAAATTCGCAGAAGCAGCCCGCCACCCTACCTGTTGACTCACCCAGGCCCCAAAACGAGAATGGGATATGTAGAAGACCTGATTGCCCAGAATCCCGGTTCAGGATATCGGGTTACCGATCAGTTTAACTTCAAACGATTTAAAGTCAGGGTCAACTGCCTGAGCCGGAACCCGATGAAACTTTTTGTCCCATACAAAAAACAACTGCATAACAGCAAGAATAAACCTGACACGATAATGGCCTATTATGGTTTATCCCAGGCTTACCTGGCCAACATTGACTTTAACAACGCAAAAGAAAATTTACAGAAAGTAATAGAATTTTATCCGGACAGGCCCATATTGCGGACGGATATGGGGGTTATTGAATTTCAACAGAATAAAATTGATGAGGCCCTGGCTCATTTTAAATATGTCAGGCGTAAAGAACCGGGAAACTGGTACAATACCTTTTATCTAGCCATGGCTTTACAGAAAAAAGGTGACACAAAAAGAGCCATTGAACTTTACGATCAATTAACCGGTGTTATACCTGACTACCCCAACCTGTATTATCAAATTGCTGAGATTAGTGCTGCAGATAACGACAAGGAGGGAGGACATTTTTACCTGGGTAAATATTATTTTTGTCTGGGTGATTTTAAAAATGCCACCTTTCATCTCAACAAGGCCAGGGAAACCATGGCGGCAACCAGTAAACTCTACCAGGAGACTGATGTTCTGCTCCAGAAAATGCGTGACGTTAAGGAATAGCCTGACGTGCCTGTTCTGGAAAACAGCCTGGTAACCCTGAAACTGGGAATTGATACCGGAGGAACATTTACTGATTTTATTCTCCTGCGTGGCGACAGAATAGAAACATTTAAAGTCTCCTCTACCCCGGATGATCCAAGCAAAGCAATTTTTCAAGGCTTAAATCATTTTTTTGATAACCTGCCGACAAATATTGAAATTGTCCATGGAACCACTGTGGCAACCAACAGCTTCCTGGAGAGAAAAGGGGCAAGAACCCTGCTGATAACTACGGCAGGCTTTGAAGATATTCTCCAGATCGGTCGGCAGAACCGTCCAGGTTTATATGATCTTGGCGTAGAACGGCCCAGGGAAATAATTCCGCCGGAGCAGTGTATCGGGGTGCGGGAACGCCTGCGCTTTGACGGAACCGTTCAGCTTCCCCCGGCAAAAAGTGCCGGCAGGCGTCTAAGGCGCATCTGCCGGGAACAGAAAATTAATTCTGTGGCTGTCTGTCTCCTGCATTCCTATGCCAATCCAATCCACGAAAAAAAAATTAAAAAAGAACTTTCCTCCCTTAAAATCCCGGTAACCCTGTCTGCCGAACTGCTGCCCGAATTCCGCGAATATGAAAGGATGACCACCACCCTGATCAACGCTTACCTGGCTCCGGTTATTTCCAGCTATATTAAGCGCCTAAGCCACAGGCTGAAACATTCTTTTTCCATTCAACAGTCAAATGGGGCCGTGCTGCCGGCCCGCCTGATTGAGAACAGGGCTGTTCACACGATTCTTTCCGGCCCGGCAGGTGGAGTTCAGGGGGCTTTTCAACTGGCCGGAGAAATTGACATCAAGCAGATAATTACCTTTGACATGGGCGGAACATCAACCGATGTTTCCCTCTGTGATTCCGGGCCCAGCCTTAGCCGTGAATATGAAATTGACGGCTATCCCCTGCGGATTCAGGTGTTTGATATCCATACAGTGGGAGCGGGAGGAGGTTCCATTGCCAAAATTGACCGAGGAGGGCTGCTCCAGGTAGGACCGGAAAGCGCCGGAGCCGACCCCGGCCCGGTTTGTTACGGCAAAGGTGACAAAATTACTGTTACTGACGCTAACCTTTTCCTGGGTCGTCTTGTGGAAGATTCCTTCCTGGGCGGCAGAATGAATCTTGACAAAAAAACAGTGCAGGAGAAAATGGCCGATCTTGCCGCTGAGCTGGGGCTGAAGCCACTGGAAACCGCCCTGGGTATTATTCGGATAATCAACAGTGGTATGGCCAAGGCTATTCGCAAGGTATCTTTAGAACGGGGGTATGCTCCGGCTGATTTTACCCTGATGACCTATGGCGGGGCCTCAGGTCTGCACTGTTGTGAACTGGCGGAAGAGTTAGGAATCAAACAAATTATCGTTCCCGCCCGAGCCGGGATTCTCTCGGCCCAGGGCATGGTTCGCAGCGCTCCGGCCCTTGATTACACCAAGGCCCTGTTTTTAACCGACAATGAATTACGGAAAAGTAAGATAGAAACGGCATTCGCGCCCATGATAGCGCAGGGAACAAAGGAATTGTTAAAACTCTGCGGTTCCGGCAAAGTCAGGGTGAAACGTTTCCTGGATCTGCGGTATCATGGCCAGTCGTTTGAACTGACAATCGACTATGACCACAAATTCAGAATTAATTTTCACAAACTTCATGAAAAACAATTTGGTTATGCCATGAAAAACTCTCCCCTGGAACTGGTTGCTATCCGTTGCACCATACGTCTGGAGGGCCAGGTTACTCCCCTGCCCCGGCAGCGCTGTAAAACAAAAAAGGCGGCCAGGGCTCAGGGTAAAGGAAAAATATTTTTTGCCCACGATGAAAAAAAGGTTGATATTTATCGACGAAAAGATCTGGATTGGGGCCATAGCATACATGGCCCGGCCCTGATCATGGATGATTACACGACAATACTGCTGACCGGCAGGTTTAAGGCCAGGGTTGACGCCCTGAGCAATCTGCGGATAACAGACCTCGTAAAAACATGTTAACCCAACCCCTCTCTTACTTCTTCCGGTGACAGGTCTTACATGATTTCCCCTTCGGCACCTTCATCTCTACATGGCAGGGCCAGCAGATTTTTTTATGAAAATCATTACCCATACCTTTTTTGTTCTGTGGTACAATACTTAAATGACCGCCCTGGCCGCTGTCATGGCACTTGGTGCAGGCCAGCTTCTCCTGATGCGCCCTATGGGGGAAAATAACCGCTGGTTTCTTTCCTGCAACCGCGAAACGATCTTTCAGGTTCATGGTCTCCGGGCCGTTGCCGGCCAGGCATAAAGAAGAAACAGCCAAAATACCTGTTGCCAAACAAAAAATTGTTTTTTTCATTTTTTTTCCATATTTTAAAGGTTTATCAAGGACTGGTCATAGTCAGGCGGAGCCTGAAAGCCCAGCAGGTTACATATAGTCGCCGCCACATTACTTAAGCCCTGGTTTTCGACATCACTCAGGGAAAAACTGTTTTTTCCGTTAAAATCTTTGATGATACAGGGTACCGGATTCCTGGTATGAGCTACCATGGGAGTCCGCTTGCCATTCTTTTCAGTCCACATGCAGTCGGCATTGCCGTGGTCAGCGGTAATCAGGGCAATACCGCCCGCCTCTTTTAATGCTTTTAACAACCGGGCCAGGCATAGATCCACTGTTTCCACAGCAATACGAATAGCAATTTCCACCCCGGTGTGGCCGACCATGTCGCCATTAGGATAATTTAAACGAATAAATTTATATTCATTACTTTTTATCGCCTCAATAACCTGATCGGTAATTTCCGCGGCCTTCATCCAGGGTTTAAGATCAAAGGTGATTTTGTCCGAGGGAATTTCCACATATTTTTCCAGTTTCTCATCAATATAACCGGATTTGTTGCCATTCCAGAAATACGTAACATGACCGAACTTCTGCGTTTCGGAAACAGCAAAGGAAGTCAGACCGGCAGCGCAGAGATATTCTCCCAGGGTATGATCAATGGCAGGCGGTTCCACAAGATAGTGCTCAGGGATATGGGCATCACCATCATACTCCATTATCCCGGCATAGAACACCCTGGGAAATCGCTGCCGGTCAAATTCATTAAAATCTGTTTCTGTAAAGGATCGGGAAATTTCAATGGCCCGATCCCCTCGAAAATTAAAAAGAACAACAGCGTCACCATCCTCAATAGTCCCGACCGGTTTTCCTTCCTCAACTATTACAAAACTTGCCATGTATTGATCTGTCATGTCAGGATCTTCAGCATAATAGGTTTCTATTGCCTCAACCGCTGAGGCAAACCGGCGGCCTTCTCCCAGGACATGGGCCTTCCAACCGTTTTCAACCACTGACCAGTCAGCATTATAGCGATCCATGGTGGTAACCATCCTGCCGCCGCCCGAGGCAATCCTGAAATCCCGCCCTTCTCCTGACAATTCGGCTAATTTCTGTTCAAGAGGACCAAAATAATTAAGGGCGCTTTTTTCTCCAACATCCCTGCCGTCCAGCAATCCATGCACCCGCACTTTCCTGAAATTATCACGGGCCGCCTGCTCCAGCAGGCCGTAAAGATGAACAATATTACTGTGGACATTGCCGTCCGAGATCATGCCCAGCAGGTGAAGAGTTCCACCCTGGCCGCATGTCTCCCTTATCTCCTGCCAGGCCCGGCCCTGAAATATTCGACCTGACTCAAGGGCCTCGCTGACCAGCTTTGCTCCCTGGGAAAAAATACGCCCGGCCCCCAGGGCATTATGACCAACCTCGGAGTTGCCCATATCGCTGTCGCTGGGCATTCCCACCGCAGTGCCATGAGCCTTGAGCCTGGTAAAGAGTTTTTCCTGAAAAAGATTATCCAGTTCAGGGGTATAAGCCTTAAAAACTCCGTCAGTATCATCTCTTGGGCCAAGCCCCATGCCATCCATGACAACAGTTACTACAGGGCCGGCAAAAGAGGAGTAGTTTTTCAATTTTTCAAGTCGCATAAAATTATCTTCCCTCAAAAACTATAACACTGTGTGGTTTTGCCGGACAGAATTTTTTCCGTACCGGTCGCTGGTTATCAGGTAATATTATGTCACTGGGACTGTGGCCTGCCGTGTCAATTGCCTTGTGCCATTTGCGGCCCCGTACACCGGGCAGCCTCACCCGGGCTGTCTCGCCACTCATGTTTAAAATAACATGAAGATCCGCGGCCCGGCGACCGATACCGCCGAGAGTAAAAGCCAGGAGATTGTCCGCGGAATCATCCCAGGGCGGTTTTCTTAATTTTCTGCCATGCCAGGTGATATCCGGCATCCGCCGTCCCTTTTCTTTAATTCCCGTGACAAAACGGCGGGGCGTAAGGCATAAATGACGTTTCCGAAAAGCTATCATTTCCCTGACAAAACGGAACATTCCCTGATTTTTTTCCACCAGGGTCCAGTCAAACCAGCTCAGTTCATTATCCTGGCAATAACAGTTATTGTTACCCTGCTGGCTGCGAAGAACCTCATCTCCGGACAATATCATCGGGACTCCATGACTTAAAAACAACACAGCCATAAAATTTTTGACCTGGCGCAGACGCAGCCTGTTAACTTTAAAACTGGAAGTTTCACCTTCTGCCCCACAATTCCAGCTCAGATTATGACGGCAGCCGTCCCTGTTGTCTTCGCCATTAGCCTGGTTATGTTTTTCATTATAACTCACCAGATCCCAGAGAGTAAAACCATCATGGCAGGTTACAAAATTAATGCTGTTAATCGGCAGGCGGCCAGATGTTTCATAAAGATCGCTACTACCGCAGAGCCGGGTGGCAACCTCGCCGATAAGTCCTTTATCTCCCTTGATGTACCGCCGAATTACATCCCGGTAACATCCATTCCACTCAGCCCAGCGCAGACCGGGAAATCCTCCCACCTGGTACAGCCCGCCGGCATCCCAGGCCTCGGCAATCAATCCGGAACGGGAAAGAATATCAGAGAACTCAATATTCCAGATCACCGGGGCATAGGGATCAGGGCTGCCGTCCATCCCCCTGGCCAGAATACTGGCCAGGTCAAAACGAAAAGCATCAACATGCATTTCCCGCACCCAGTATTCCAGGCACTCAACAATAAACTTGGCAGCCAGGGGATGATTACAGTTTACCGTGTTGCCGCAGCCGGAATAATCACGATATACACTCCGGTCATGCTCCTCAAGATGATAAAAACTGTCATTGACCAATCCCTTGAAATTAATCGTTGGCCCTGTAGCGCCGCCCTCGGCGGTATGATTAAACACTACATCAAGAATAACCGCAATTCCGGCCTTATGCAGGGCCTTGATCATATCGCGAAATTCTTTAATATGGGTACCGGCCAAAGGTGTGACGCAATAACCGGGATGAGGAGAAAAAAAACTGTGAGTTGAGTATCCCCAGTAATTTTTATGGCCAAGATTCCATGTATTATCAGGAACATCCTGTTCATCAAAAGCCATTACCGGCAACAGTTCAACCGCCGTGATACCTAATTCCCTCAGGTAGGGAATTTTTTCAATAACAGCAGAATAAGTTCCGGGATGACTTACCCCGGAGGATTTATGCCGGGTGAAACCACCGACATGAAGCTCATAGATGATGGTTTTTTCCGGAGGCAGATGGATAATGGTATCTCCCTCCCAATCATAATCATCCTGGCCGCTTATCATTGCCCGGAGACTTTCCCCCCTGCTTAATCCCGGCTTACAGGCCTTTCTCCTGTCCCAAAGAGTGTCAGTGACAATCTTTGCCCTGGGGTCAACCAGTTCCTTGTCCGGATTAAAACGAAATCCTGAATCAACGACATCATCAGGGCCATTAACCCGCCAGGTATAACAGGTTCCGGCCGGCAGTCTATTAATATAGATATGCCAGAAAAAAAATGTCCGATTTTCTTCAGGATCAAGAATAACCACCTGAAAAGGTTTTTTGGCCTCAGGACTGTCATAAAGTAACAGCTCGACCCCACTGGCATTTTTAGAAAAAATACAAAAATTTGTTCCCTGGGGCGAAAACGTTGTGCCATGGGGATAACGCCAGCCGGGTTTAAGCGAAAATTTTTTCATAATTTGACATTCTGTGATATTTATGCGGCGTAACTGTGGCTCCGGAGTCTTGCAAACCAGGACTGCCTGTTACCCACAATGTACCTATCGCAAAATCAACAAGTCACAAGCATATCAGCCGTCCACTGATGAACAATGTCTATTTTTCTGGCTACGGGAATTCAATGGCTTAAGTATAGGCCGCTTGTATTAAAAAGATGTGGGTAACAGGCAGTCTTGGCAAACATCATTTTGTATGATTTCATGCGGTTACCTGTAGGAGCCCAGCCCTCTGGGCGATAAAAAATGGAGCAAAGCTCATCACATGGATCGCCCAGAGGGCTGGGCTCCTACAGGAATTTTATCGTTATCGTTCAAGCAGTGCCTTAAATTCCATCATTTGGCCCTGCGCCGCATACTAGGAGGCTGTCCGCGAATAGGCATTTTTTCTCAAATCAAGGCATTTGTCAAAAATAAGCACAGCTATATAGTTGATATTGCGAGCATTATTTTTGACAAATAACACAAAGTTGGGGGAAAAGGGCATTCTCGGACAGCCTCCTAGCTTACCTGTCCGCGATCAGTCCGGCTTACGTACCACTTAAGCGCTCCATGAACACCACCCTGTACACGCTTCAACCCTGTGATCTACCGATGTATTATCGCAGGGCGTAAAGCATGCACATGGCGGTGCTCTAAGGGGTTTACCGAAAAAAAGCAACCCCGATGAAGGATTACCTTTGTTGAGTGAGTCCTAAACATAAAAAAAGGAGCCATACGGCTCCTCTTTAAAGAAAAAAAATTAACAAACTAATCCTCTACTTTCCAGAAATCTTCCTTGGCTGCGCCGCATTTCGGACATACCCAGCCATCAGGTAATTTCTCAAAAGGAGTATCCGGATCAACTCCGTTTTCATAGTCGCCTTCTTCGGGATCATAAATGTAACCACAGGGGCATTCGTATTTATCCATTTTGTTTCTCCTGTAAAAATAATAAGAAATGCAGACATTAGTAAAAATTACTATAAACAGACCTAATAATATGTCAAGAGTAAATTACTTTTTCTCCACAATGGTTTTTACTACCGCAACTACTCTTCTATTCCGCTGTCTTCCTTCAACAGTAGCATTAGAAGCTATCGGACGGGATTCCCCAAACCCCCTGGCCTTAATCCTGGCAGGATCAATATTATAATTTTTTACTAAATAATTTCTGGCATTTTCCGCTCTTCTAAGGGATAAATCCATATTGTATTTTTCACTTCCCCTAGAATCGGTATGGCCGTCTACCTCAATTATTACGTCTGGATAATCATTGAGAAATTTTGCAACCCGACGGCAATCACTGTCATATATTGACCTGATAGAATCTTTATCAAAATCAAATTCAATGTGCAGGGTAACAGAAACTTCTTCCATAATCGGCACAGGAGGCGGAACAGGCTTTGGAGCAGGTTTCGGGATTTCTTTTACAACCGGAACAGGTTTGGGAATTGGCGGCGGAGGCGCGGCAGCCGGAACGATTTCCGCTTTTGTTGGAAACTGAAAGGTAAGCCCCACCCCGTAAACCATATTATTAAAATGGTCGTCAAAGGTAACTATATGACGAATATCTCCACGTAATGCCGTATTCTTGTTAAGAAAATATTTAACGCCGCCACCATAGTTAAACAGGGGATTAGTATTATTGCCATCAGGGTTATCATCCAGGGTGATACCACCAAGTCCAGCGGCAACATAAGGAACAAGTTTGCTGTCCGGCATAAAATGATAAAGGGCATCAAGATGATACAGTCTGCCGTCAATATCATCATTAGAACCACTTAAATCCTCTTCAGTATTAATAAACCTGAAAGATCCCTCTGCTCCCCAGTTCTCGGTAAAGTTGTAACCAAATGCAAGCCCAATAGCCGCATCATCGTCAACATTCTGATTTCCTTCAAAAACATAGCCGCCGATCATAGGCGAAAAAGTCAAGGACTCTGCCTCAATCTGGGCCAGACAGGTACTGCCGGCCAATAATCCGGCCAGCAGGGTCACTGTTGACAGCAAAAACTTCTTTTTCATAACATTTCTCCTTTAGTTAATAATTTTCGTAACTACTAACGGGGTAGGCGCTCTGGTTTTGTTAACCACAGTAATTATAACGGCAGGGGTATCGCCGCCTGGGTGTACTTTATCGAGCGCTATTCTTTTTATTATTAAAGCTTATTGACAAATCAGCCTTTATTATATTATCACAACTAATAATATCTTTGCCATTTTTTTTAACAAGTCTCCGGTTACACAGCTCCCTGGTGTAACCTTTTTTAGTGCCTCCTTACAGGGACAAAGAAACGTAAGCGTTCACCAGCACCTCACGGAGTCTACGCTTACCTCTTCGCCCGTTTGGGCCTTCTCGAATAGCACAAGTATGCTTCGAAGTCCCAAACGA
>JANTFJ010000032.1 GCA_024763495.1 Desulfobulbaceae bacterium
GGGATGCCGCCATGTGCCCGTTTCAACGCTCGCGATAATACATCAAGTATATCGCGGCGTTTAAACGGGTGCAGGGTGGTGTTCATGGAGCGCTTACCATGACATTTATGCTTGAAATATAACTATATTCTCCGGATGCGCAACAAAGTTATTGCCTATTTTGTCTTGCTTCCTGCCTGGTAATTTATTACAGAGTACTCCATGCGAAAAAAGAAACGGCAAAATAATGCATTGCGTCCGGTAAGCATTGAACGTAATTTTCAGCCACATGCGGCTGGTTCCATACTGTTTAAAATGGGCAATACCCATGTTATCTGTTCTATAACTGTTGAAGATGGAGTACCATCTTTTTTACAGGACAGCGGTCAGGGATGGATAACGGCTGAATATGGGATGTTACCCTGTTCTACCAACAGCAGAATGGGAAGAGAGGCGGTTCGGGGGCGATCCGGGCGTACCTATGAAATTCAACGACTTATCGGTCGTTCCCTGCGAATGATGGTTGATTTAAACAAACTTGGAGAAATCACCCTGCGAGTTGATTGTGATGTATTAAATGCTGACGGCGGTACTCGTACGGCATCAATAACCGGCGCGGCCCTTGTTTTGGCTGATGTTTTGCGTTCTCTCCGAGAACAGGGAAAAATCGGCAAAACAGACATCCTGCCCCTGGCCGCGATCAGTGCCGGAATTGTTGACGGTGAAGCAATGCTTGACCTGGATTACGGTGAAGATTCCAGGGCGGATGCGGATGCCAATTTTGTCATGGCCGGTAATGGAAGATTAGTTGAGCTGCAGTGTACTGCCGAAGGCCGTCCCATTTCTCGATCCGAATTTGAACAGTTAACTGAACTGGCCTGGAAAGGAGTAAGTGAATTACTGCATCTCTGGTCAAAGAAAGTATGAGTTCGCCTTTTACCCTCCATTGCCGGTCATCTTACGGCGCGGCCCGGCGCGGCGAGGTAAAAACCAGCCACGGGGTGTTTCAAACCCCGGTATTTATGCCGGTAGGCACTCAAGCCACGGTCAAGGGAGTTACTCCGGAAAACCTGCTTGAACTGGGGGCGCAAATTATTCTGGCCAACACCTATCATCTCTTTATCCGGCCCGGTCATGAGCTGATTCGTCAGCTTGGCGGACTGCATAAATTTATGAACTGGCAGGGGCCGATTTTAACTGACAGCGGCGGCTTTCAGATTTTTTCCCTGAAGGATCTTGCCAAAATCAGCGAGGAAGGCGCTGCCTTTAAATCTCATCTTGACGGCAGCAGTCTTTTTTTAACTCCCGAGGATGCCATCAAGGTGCAGGAGGCCCTGGGTTCGGATATCATGATGTCTCTTGATACCTGTATTCCCTATCCGGCCACCAGAGAGGAAACCGTTGCCGCCACGGCCTTGACAGGACGCTGGGCTCGCCGTTGCCGGACAGCGCAACAACAGGACACGGGGCAGTTGCTTTTCGGCATTGTCCAGGGCGGCATGTTTGCCGATCTCCGCCAACAGGCCGTGGATGAGCTGTTGGACATCGGCTTTGACGGCTATGCTCTGGGCGGACTCAGCGTCGGCGAACCCCAGGAGTTGATGCGGGAGATGACCGAGGCCGGGGCCGCCATGCTGCCGGCTGATTATCCCCGTTATCTGATGGGAGTCGGCACCCCGGAAGATTTAGTAGAATCGGTTTTTCGCGGTATTGATATGTTTGATTGCGTTATGCCCACTCGTAACGCCAGAAATGGAATGCTCTTTACATCCAGAGGGAAGCTTGTTATAAAAAACGCCAAATTTCGTCAAGACCCTAAACCCCTTGATGAAAACTGTGACTGCTATACCTGCCGTAATTATTCCCGCAGCTATCTCCGCCATCTTTATATGGCCCGGGAAATACTGGCAATGCAGCTTAATACCATTCACAATCTGCATTATTTTGTCAATCTTATGGCTGATATCCGCCAGGCCATTGAGGCTGACAGGTTTGAAAAATTTAGAAAAACATTTTATGCTATGAGAACTGATTAACGCAATCAAAACGTAACTACTCATGGGATAAGCACCTGATGGTAAATGTTCGGTCAGCACTATCCGAATATTTACACCTGATGATTGCAAATCTCAGTATTTGTAACTGGCTACAGGTATCGTAGATTTTTGTCATCAGACCGGTGCCGCCATAGTCATACGTAAACCGGGCTGATGGCGGAAATATGCGGTGCCCAGTGAGCAGTTACATCAAAACAATGAATACGAGAGACTTTTGATCAGCTACAGCCATTGTCTGTCCTCTGTCTTCTGTTCTCTGTCTTCTAACAAGGAGGTTTTTTAATATGATATCAATTGCTTACGCAGCAGGAACAGGCACGGCTCCTGCCGGCAGTCCCCTTGGTGGGCTGATTCCGATGATTTTGATTTTTGCTGTTTTTTATTTTCTGCTTATCCGGCCTCAACAGAAAAAGGCCAAGGAGCATCAGGCATTTCTGCAAAGTTTAAAGAAGGGTGAGGCCGTTGTTACCAGTGGTGGACTGCATGGGGTTATCAAGGGCTTGACCGATAAAGTCGTAACCCTGGAAATTGCTGAAAATGTCAGGGTTAAACTTTCCAGGGCCAATGTTCTCTCTCCGGCATCAGCCCTGAAAAAAAATGATAACTGTAAATCCGGGGCATGAGGGCTGAAGCGTTAGTTTTACCGGCGGTAAAACTAAGCCAGCATGGCTGGATCAAATTTTTTCCAGCCCCCCCGTACATGTTTTCAGGTATCAAGTCACTTGAAATTAACTGATTGT
Organism: Desulfobulbaceae bacterium; assembly: GCA_024763495.1. Taxonomy (GTDB): domain Bacteria; phylum Desulfobacterota; class Desulfobulbia; order Desulfobulbales; family SURF-16; genus JANTFJ01. The sequence continues at coordinate 2,777 of JANTFJ010000032.1, forward strand.
CTCATTCGACAGCGCTCAATAAAGTACCCCCAGGCGGCACATAACTGTAAGGGGGGGGCAGGAACGCCGCCACGCAGGTGCTCCACGCCCTGCGATATAGATCGGTATATCGCAGGGTTGAAACGCGTGCAGGGTAGTACTTATGGAGCGCTTAAAAAATATTTATTCTCGGACAGCCTCCCGGCTCAGACGATTACCAATTTTTCTGACCAGCCCATATTCCTCCCAGTTGATTAAGGGGTCAGTATCCAGAAATACCTGGCTGCCGGGCTGGACCTGATCCAATTCCCGGCCCGACATGTCACGGATACTTCTGATGGTAAAATCCTGGTTTGCCAGACCCTGTGCCATGTATTGCAGTTGATCACCCGGCTCTATTTTATGACGTACCGCGAAAAATATCCGGCCATCTTTTTTGCCGATCAGCATGGCCGGGACATATACCTGATCAACTCTCGGTCCTTCATAGAGCATATCATCCCGCCCAGGCGGGCCATCCATGAAATTTTCAGTATATCCCCTGGAGCCCAGTTTCATAATTTCGCTCATGAATTCCGGCCCAAGCCCTGGAACCTGATCAGGATTATCCCTTAATGACTGGTTTATATAATCCAGGGCGGCCCGGTAAATTCTCACCAGGCCGCCGGCATAATAAATTCCCTTCATCCGGCCTTCAATTTTCAGCGAATCAACCCCGGCGGCAAGCAGTTCCGGCAGCCGGTTGATAAGGCAAAGATCCTTGCTGTTAAAAATATAGGTTCCTCGTCTATCTTCCTCCACAGGAAAATACTGGCCTGGCCGCTTACGTTCTTCCAAACGGTAGCTGTAACGACAGGGATGAGCGCACAGTCCCCGGTTGGCATCCCGTCCGGTAAGATATAGGCTCAGCAGGCAGCGGCCAGAGTATGAAATACAGAGAGCGCCATGCACGAATATTTCAATTTTTGCCTTGATTTTTTCTCTGATTAAACTGATTTCATCAAGACCAAGCTCCCTGGCCAGGTTTATTCGGCTGACCCCCTGTTCCTGCCAGAAAAGGGCGCTGTTCCAGTTGGTCACATTGGCCTGGGTGGAGAGATGAAGGGACATGGCCGGGATAATTTTTTTGGCCAGCCGGATAATTCCTGGATCAGAGATAATCAGGCCGTCAACCTCAATTTCGGCCAGGAAACGCAGATAGCCGGCAAGTTTGTCAAAATCCCGGTTATGGGCAAAAATATTGACCGTGACAAAGAGACGGGCCTGGTTGTCATGGCAGAAGCTGACGGCCTTACGCAGTTCATCCTCGTTAAAATTACCGGCATGGGCCCGGAGGCTGAACTGTTTGCCGCCCAGATAAACGGCATCTGCCCCGTAATGAATGGCGATTTTCAATTTTTCCAGATTTCCGGCCGGGGCCAGTAGTTCGCAGTGAGGGTGTTTCATGTTATTACTTGTCACTCAAAAGCACGGCAGCCACGGGCCAGCGACCAGCCCCTGATTCCTTGCCGCCCAGCTCAAGTGAATATTGATAAAGGCTCTGCTGCAGGGGATCAAGGTTAATAGTTGGATATGATTTTCCCTTGCTGAAACCGGAAAGACCGCAGACATGGCCGCTGCTATTAATGATAGTAGGTATCCCGTAAGTACGGCAGTTAACCGGACGGGCCTGATAACAACTGCACAAGCCTTCGCTGTTCAGCAGCGGGCAGCGGATACGGGCTGTGGAAGGATTGTGGTCGGCGGTACTGAAGAGCTGTTGCCATTCCTCAAGGGCCTGCTCGGCCCGGGCGTGAACTATTTTTTTTATTTCGGTGTCAAGCTCCCGGCAACAATGGGCCATATAAGCCGCTTCAACATAGGAGACATCAAATACGGCTGAACAGCAGTCAGTGCAACCAGGTCGGCATTTTACCTCAGACGGGAACTGTATACGCACCAGACCGGCTGTCTCATCGACATATTTATATAATTTTTTCAGATTGGTAAACATTTTTTCGTTAGTAGAAGATTCAGGGGATTGAGTTAAAGGGAAGCGCTTCATGAACACCACCACGCGCTTGGCAGTATCCCTGAATCCCTTACAGTTATGGGGTGTCGCCGCCTGGGTGTACTTTATTGAGCGCTGTCGGTTAAAGAGCTATTTGACCTCAGCCATTTGAAATGGTAAATGGTTAGTTCGTGTCTGCCGGTCAAGCATCATTACCAAGGGTGATATCCGTACCCGGAACAACCTCCGACCTGTAGAAAGCCCAGCCCTCCGGGCGATAAAATTTGAAGCAAAGATCATAGTACGAATCGCCCGGAGGGCTGGGCTCCTGGAGGGACATCAAATTTGATATAACCGAAAATATTGGACACAGCACCTGATTTTCGTGAAAAAACTTAAAAAAACAAGTAACAGAGTGGTGTAATCAGTGTGTGAGTTCATGTATCATAAAATGTAACTATTCAGCTCCACTTCATCCGGAGTCGACGTTTATGCCCTTATAGTAGTTACCTGAAAATGAAATGCTGATGAACTTTTACAAAGATAAAAAAATCGCCGTAGCTTTAAGCGGCGGAGTGGACAGCGCTGTGGCGGCGGCCCTGTTGCTGGAACAGGGGTTTGCGGTCACCGCCTTTTTTTTGATAATGTCCCAGCCTGATTCAGCCGCGGAGATGGATCGAGCCGGATCAGTGGCCGACAAACTGGCAATCCCCCTGCAACTGATTGATCTATCAACTGAATTTAAAAAAAAAATTATCGACTATTTCTGCCGGTCATATTTAAACGGCATAACACCTAATCCTTGCATTGTCTGTAATCAGCTAATAAAATGCGGAGTTTCAGCCTCACTGACCTGCCCGCCTGCCGACAAACTTGCAACCGGTCATTATGCCAGAATCAGCGAGGACAATAAAAAACGTTTTAGATTGTTAAAAGGCCTGGATAAAGCTAAGGATCAATCTTATTTCCTCTGCGGCCTGAACCAGGAGCAGCTTGGTAGACTGGTTTTCCCCCTGGGTGAGATGACCAAAAAGCAAGTCTATGAGCGGGCGAAGAAACTCAAGCTTAACTCCTGTCATGGCCGCGAGAGTCAGGATATCTGTTTTCTGGGTCGGCAGAGCGTGGCTGATTTCCTGGCTGACCGGAACAGTACCATTCACCGGGCAGGAGAAATTGTCGATCGAGCCGGGCGGGTTCTCGCCGAGCATCAGGGACTCTATCATTATACTGTCGGCCAACGCCGGGGCCTGGGTATTCCGGATGTCACTCCATATTATGTCCTGGAACTTGATGTTGCTGAAAACCGGCTGATAGTCGGCAAGGAAGATGATCTCTGGCAAAAACAATTTTCCGTGGCTAAGGTAAACTGGATAAGCGGCGTGGTGCCGCCTCTGCCTGCCACATTTATGGTAAAAATTCGCTATCGTCATCCTGGAGCCCCGGCAGAGCTGAATTTTATTGATGATAAACTGGTTGTTAATTTCCAGGAGAGTCAGCGGGCTGTAACTCCCGGCCAGTTCGCGGTTTTTTATGATGGCGATGAGGTCGTCGGCAGCGGAGAGATCATTAAATGACAAAGCGTACACCACGAGTCGCGGTTACCACGCTGGGCTGCAAGGTTAATCAGTTCGAGTCGGCTTCCTTTATCTCATCACTGGAGGAACGAGAAGCCGGGATTGTTCCCTTTTCTCATGAGGCTGATATCTATATCATTAACAGCTGCGCGGTGACAGCCAGGGCCGGAGCCGAGTCACGCCGCATGGTACGGCGGGCCTTTAAAAATAATCCTGAGGCCAGGGTACTGGTCACCGGCTGTTATGCCCAGGTTGCCGGCTCTTCTCTTCTTGATATTATTGATCAGCCGGTTTGCGTTGTGGGTAACGCCTTTAAAGATGAACTGGTGGATTTTGCCCTGGCCCGGGATTTTTGCGATATTGAAATGTACATGACCGATATCAGCCGGGTGAAAAAAATCTGCAAGCTGCCGGTGCTCCGCTTTCGGGGCCGAACCAGGGCATATTTAAAGATTCAGGATGGCTGTAATAATTTCTGCACCTATTGCATTGTCCCTTATGCCAGGGGGAGGAGCCGCAGCCTGCCCCTGGAAGAGGCATTGCAGCAGGCCGGGATTTTTGCCGCAGAGAATTATCGAGAAATTGTCTTAACCGGTATTCATCTGGGCAAATACGGTCTCGACCTTGAACCGCCCCTTGATCTGCTCTCTCTTTTGCGGCAACTGGTCAGCCGGCAACCGGATATCCGTTTCCGCCTCGGTTCCCTGGAACCCGGTGAGATAAGTAATGAACTTCTTGACCTGGTAGCCGATACTCCCAACCTGATGCCACATCTTCACCTTCCCCTGCAGAGCGGTGACGATTCTATTCTGAAAAAAATGAACCGTACTTATCGGGTTAATGATTACCGCCGGGTCGTGGAGCTTATCAGCCGGCGATTACCGGATACGGCCATTGGCGCTGATGTGCTGGTGGGTTTTCCTGGTGAAGATGAGCGGGCCTTTGGCAATACCCTGAATTTGTTGACTGAGCTGCCCCTTGCCTATCTCCATGTTTTTCCCTATTCCCGACGTCCGGCCACGCTCGCGGCCCGAATGAAGGAGCAGGTGAACGGTAATATAAAAGAAAAAAGGGTGGCAATTCTCCGCGCTCTTGATAAAAAGAAACGGGCAGCGTTTCACAAGCGCTTTATTGGCAGCGAGCGGTTCGTTCTGGCCGAGAATCGTAAAAACCGGTTTAAACTAATGCGGGGCTTTACGGATAATTATCTGCCCGTTTATTTCCCGGCCCCGACAGCGGGAATTAATCAAATTTTCAAAGTGCGGCTCAAACGGCTTGACAAGGATAATAATTTATTCGGTAAGGTAATCATGGAATGAGGCTTTAATGATGATAGGTGAAATAATTGCTATAGGCGACGAACTGACCTCGGGACGAATTTTAAACTCCACCAGTTATTTTGCCGCCAGTCATCTTTTTAATGCTGGTCACGAAATCAGCGCTATGTTCACCATTGGTGATGAGCCGGAGATGATTGGTTCCGCCATCAAAGAGAGCATTGACCGGGCTGATTTTGTCGTGGTTACCGGGGGACTGGGCTCAACCAGCGATGACCTGACCAATGAAGCAGTGGCTGAGGCCCTTGACCGGCCCACCACCCTGTATCCGGAAATATTTGCCAAGATAAAAAAATCAAAACGATTTGCCCGGATGCCCTCCCTGGAAAAACTGGCCTGGCTGCCTTCCGGGGCGGAAATTCTGAAACCAGGGGCCCGGATGGCCGGTTACCTGCTGATATATAATGATAAGCCGGTATTCTTTCTGCCCGGCGTACCCAACCAGATGCGGGAATTAATGCTCGATCGGGTTATTCCCAGGCTGGCCACCTGGAGAGGAGGAAAAACCAGCCGGGTTCGGCAGAAGGTCTTTAAAGTATTCGGCTTAAGTGAGATGGAAATCAACCAGCGCTTGGCCCGGATGGAAAATTCTTACAGCCAGGTGCGTATCGGTTATTATCCGGTTGCGGCCGAGGTTCATGTCAGCCTGACGGTGCGGGGTGACAATCACGAGGAGACGGAAAAAATATTTGAGCGTATTGACCAGGAGATAAAGGCGGCCTTGGACGATTATATTTATGGCGAAGATGGTGCCTGCCTGGAAGGCGTTGTCGGCCAGGTGCTTAAGGCGCGCGAGCTGCGGCTGGCGCTGGCGGAATCATGCACCGGCGGTCTCATGGCCCATCGGATAACCACGATTTCCGGCAGTTCTCTTTATTTTCTCGGCGGTATTGTCGCCTATGCCAATGAATTGAAAACAGGCTTACTTGATGTAACGGAAAAAACCCTGGATAAATTCGGCGCAGTGAGCCGGGAGACGGCCAGGGAAATGGCCGGCGGAATCTGCGAGGCAACCGGTGCTGATATCGGCCTTGCCATTACCGGCATTGCCGGGCCCACGGGCGGCACCCCGGACAAACCGGTAGGCACTGTCTGCTTTGGTCTGGCCGCCGACAATGAGCTTTTTGATTTTATATGTAATTTCCATGGCCGCCGCAATATGGTACAGATCAAGGCAGCCTTGACCGGCCTTGATTTGATCCGCCGTTATCTGCTGGGCCTGGATATGAAGCACCTGCCTGCTGCTTATTGAGATGCAAAAAAACTTTGTGCCCTCTTTGCCCTCTGTGGTAAGTTATCGTCTTTAACCTCTGAACCTCTAAACCCTAAAAAGGAGCTACAACAATGGCCATAGCCGAGGAAAAAAACAAAACCCTTGATTCGGCAATATTCCAAATAAAAAAACAGTTCGGCAAGGGCTCTATAATGCGCCTGGGCACCGACGAGGTCGAGGCAATTCCGGTGATTCCCACCGGTGCCTTGAGCCTTGATATAGCCACCGGAGTCGGCGGTTTTCCCAGGGGCCGGATCACGGAGATTTACGGCCCTGAGTCCTCGGGTAAAACCACCCTGGCCCTGCATGTTATTGCCGAGGCCCAGAAAGCAGCCGGGATTGCCGCCTTTATTGATGCCGAACATGCCCTGGATTTAAGTTATGCCTCTCGGTTAGGGGTAAATGTCGATGACCTGCTGGTCTCCCAGCCTGATTTCGGCGAACAGGCTCTGGAAATTGCCGAAATTCTCGTCCGCAGCGGCTCGGTTGATGTTATTGTTATTGATTCAGTGGCCGCCCTGGTACCCAAGGCTGAAATCGATGGCAATATCGGCGATTCTCACATGGGCCTCCAGGCCCGGCTCATGTCCCAGGCCATGCGCAAACTTACCGGTATCCTTAAACGAACAAATACCGCCCTTATCTTCATTAATCAGATCAGGATGAAAATCGGCGTAATGTTCGGCAATCCCGAAACAACTACCGGCGGCAATGCCCTGAAATTTTATTCATCCATGCGCTTTGATATCCGCCGTCAGACCCCGATAAAAGACGGCCAGGAAGTTATCGGTAACCGTACCAAGGTTAAAATCGTCAAGAATAAGGTCGCTCCGCCTTTTAAAATTGCCGAGTTTGACATCGTTTATGGTGAAGGCATTTCCAAGGTCGGAGACACCCTTGATCTGGCGGTGAGCCAGAATATTGTCGATAAAAGCGGGGCCTGGTATTCTTATGAGGGTGAGCGCATCGGCCAGGGTCGGGAAAACGCCAAGGAATTTTTAAAAGAACATCCGGAAATGACGACTGCCATAGAGCATAAGGTGCGGCTTGGTTTTGGCCTGGTCTCTGATGATAAGAAAAGTGACGAGCAGGAAAAAGAGGTGCGGGAGTAGGATGATGACCGGTAAAGAAATCAGAAAAAAATTCCTGGAATATTTTGCCGATCACGGTCATGCCGTGGTCGAGAGCTCTCCGCTTGTTCCTCATGATGATCCTACTCTGCTGTTCACCAATGCCGGTATGGTACAGTTCAAGAAGATATTTACCGGCGAGGAAAAAAGGGATTATGTCAGGGCTACCAGCAGTCAGCGCTGCGTCCGGGCCGGGGGTAAGCATAATGATCTGGAAAATGTCGGCTACACGGCCCGCCATCACACTTTTTTTGAGATGCTGGGTAATTTTTCCTTTGGTGACTATTTCAAAGAGGATGCCATCCGTTTTGGCTGGGAGTTCCTGACCAGGGTTATCGGCCTGCCCAAAGAAAAAATGTGGATTTCCGTTTTTGAGGATGATGACGAGGCCTTTGCTCTCTGGGAGAAGATAGAAGATCTGCCCAGGGGCAGGGTGGTCAGGCTGGGAGAAAAGGATAATTTCTGGGCCATGGGCGATACCGGCCCCTGCGGTCCCTGCTCTGAAATTCATATTGATCAAGGCCCGGAAGTGGGCTGCGGTCGGCCTGATTGCAAAGTGGGCTGTGACTGCGACCGTTACCTGGAGCTGTGGAACCTGGTTTTCATGCAGTTTGAACGAAGCGAGGACGGGACAATGACCCCGCTGCCCCGGCCCAGCATTGACACCGGCATGGGGCTTGAACGGATTGCTGCCGTGGTTCAGGGAGTGCAGAGCAATTATGATTCCGATTTATTCAGCGATCTACTGGCCAAAATAGCCGAGGTCAGCGGCACAAAATATGGGGCCGGCGAGCAGAGTGATACGGCCATGCGGGTCATTGCCGATCACTGCCGGGCCACGGCCTTTCTGGTGGCTGACGGCGTACTGCCGTCCAACGAGGGCCGGGGATATGTCCTGCGCCGGATAATGCGGCGGGCCATCAGGTTCGGTCGTTTTCTCGGGCTGAAGAAACCGTTCATGTCGGCAGTTGCCGCTGAGGTTATCAGGGATATGTCCGAGGCATATCCGCATCTGCTTGACGCTGCCGAGCTGCTGGCCAAGGTGGTGCGCCATGAAGAGGAACGCTTCCTGGAGACCCTGGATCACGGCCTGGCCATGCTGGAGGCTGAAATTGACCGCCTGCGGCAGGCCGGAGAAAAAATTGTCGGCGGTGATTTTATCTTTAAATTATATGATACCTACGGCTTTCCGGTGGATATTGTCCGTGATATAGGACTTGAAGCCGGACTTGAGGTTGATGAAGACGGTTTTAAACGAGCCATGGCCGGCCAGCGGGATCAATCGCGCAAGTCGTGGAAAGGCGCGGGCCTTACGGAACAGAGTACAGGCATGCGCGAGCTGCGGGAGAGGCACGAAAAAAGCGATTTTGTCGGCTACGATACCTGGGAAACAGGAGCCGAGATTACTGCTCTGCTTGATGAAAAAGGCGAGTTGGCGACCGAGATCAAAGCCGGCGAAAAAACGGGAATTATCAGCGACAAGACCCCGTTTTACGCAGAGTCAGGCGGCCAGGTGGGCGACCAGGGTGAAATTCTCACCCCTGACGGTCGGGCCCTGGTGACCGGCACTGTGTCGGGCGGAGATATGATAATTCACCAGGCTGAGGTAGTGGATGGTTTATTAACGGTGGGCAGTCAGGCTGAACTTAAAGTCAAGGTCTCAAGAAGGAGAATGATTGCCGCTAATCATACTGCCACCCATTTGCTCCAGGCAGCCCTGCGTGAAATATTGGGCGATCATGTAAAGCAGTCCGGTTCCCTGGTTGAGCCCGGGCGGCTTCGTTTTGATTTTACCCATTTTTCCCCTTTAAGCATCGAAGAAATCAAAAAAGTTGAAAAACTGGTTAACCGGGAGATTAGAGCAAATATAACGGTTGAAACCAGGCTGCTGAACCGCGATGAGGCCATCAAGGCCGGCGCCACTGCCCTTTTCGGTGAAAAATACGGTGAGACAGTACGGGTTGTCACCCTTGGCGAGTTCAGCCAGGAACTGTGCGGCGGCACCCATGTCGGGGCCACAGGCGACATTGGCATGTTGAAGATTACCAATGAGACCGGTATTGCCGCCGGAATTAGAAGAATTGAGGCCGTTACCGGGGAAACCGCGTTTTCATTGTTTCAGAAAAAAGACGCCATATTAAACGAAATAGCAGCCTTACTCCGGACATCTCCAGCTGAGACGATTGAAAAAATTAAAACCATCCAGGGCCGAAATAAGGAGCTGGAAAAAGAGATAGGCAGCCTTAATGCCAGGCTGGCCATGTCGAGTCTGGATGATATGCTCAACCTGGCTGTTGAGGTTAAAGGGGTAAAGGTTGTAGCTGCCCAGGTAACCCTTGATTCCCCGAAAACCATGCGGGAGCTGGGTGACAGGGTGCGGGACAGGCTGGGCAGCGGCGTCGCGGTGCTGGGCGGACAATTAAACAATAAGGTATCCCTGCTGGCCATTGTCAGCAAGGATCTGACCGGCAGGCTCCAGGCCGGTAAAATTATTAAGCAGGTAGCCGCTGTTGTCGGCGGTGGCGGCGGTGGCCGGCCTGATATGGCCCAGGCCGGCGGTACAATGGTAGACAAACTGCCCGAGGCTTTAAAGCAGGTAAATTCTATTGTTGATTCATTGCTGGATAGCGATCAATAAACCACACCTTGACTTTTGAGAAGGCACGGCCTGTAAGCGTTTCAGGGATGCCGCCATGTGCCCGTTTCAACGCTTGCGATAA
>JANTFJ010000033.1 GCA_024763495.1 Desulfobulbaceae bacterium
TCTGCGAATAGCAGCGCTATTTAAAGAAAATTAGCGGAAAAATGGGCCAATTTATCCGATTTTGCAGTAGGTTCGCTATTCTCGGACAGCCTCCTAGCCCCGCGATAATACATTGGTATATCGCAGGGTTGAAGCGCATCCATATTACACCTTATCTCTCCTAATTTATTTTTGAGTGATCCCTTACCCAGTAAGTAGTTACATTTCTATAAAACATCACCAGGTTAAACCAATAATTTTAATGGAAGAAACAGCTCAAAATCCCGATCTGCCGCTCCTGATAATTGACGATGATGAAGATGTCTCCAGGGCCCTCAGCAGGACGTTGCGCTTAAACGGTTTTAACAACCTGCTGTGCCTGACCGACAGTCGTGAAGTTTTACCTTTGCTGCGCCGAAATGATGTCGCCCTGGTACTGCTTGATATTACCATGCCCCATATGTCGGGAGACAATCTGCTGGAGAAAATTGTCGGTAATTTCCCCCACCTGCCGGTGATAATGGCCACGGCTTCCGATGATCTTGAAGTTGTGGTGAGCTGCATGAAAAAGGGCGCTTTTGATTTCATCACTAAACCAATCAGGGCAAGCCGTTTGCTGTTTGCGATAAAATGTGCCCTTGATCTGCGCGAATTACGCCGGGAAAACGAGGCATTACGCCTTAAAGAAACCGGGCCCAGACTCAAGAATCCTGAATTCTTTACTCCAATCATTACCGCTGATCAACAGATGGGTAAAATTTTCAACTATATCGAAAGAATCGCTCCAAGCAGCCAGCCGGTATTGATCTCTGGTGAAACCGGGGTGGGGAAAGAACTGGTTGCCAAGGCTATCCATACCGCCAGTGGCAGAAAAGGAATGTTTATCGCGGTAAACGCGGCAGGGCTTGATGATGAGGTTTTTGCCGATACTCTTTTTGGTCACATTCGGGGCGCTTTTACCGGGGCCGACACCTCCCGTGACGGCCAGATAAAAAAGGCGGCTGCCGGAACTCTCTTTCTTGACGAAATAGGTGATTTAAGCCTGAAGTCTCAGATAAAATTACTGCGCCTGCTCCAGGAAAAAGAATACCTGCCCCTGGGTGCCGATACACCCCGCAAAACCGATGCCCGAATAGTAGCCGCCACTAACCATAACCTCAACCAAATGGTGGCCAAAAATTTTTTCAGAAAAGATCTTTATTTTCGTCTATATGCTCACCAGATCGAAGTTCCACCTCTGCGTAAAAGATTGAAGGATCTGCCCCTGCTGGTAGAACATTTTGTCAGCCTGGCAGCAAAGGAATTCGGCAAGGACAGGCTGACCATCAGGCCGGAACTGTTTCTCCTGCTGGAAAATTATTCATTTCCAGGTAACATAAGAGAGTTGAAATCCACAATTTTTGACGCGGTAAGCCGTCAACAGGGCCAGATTCTGGGTCTCAAAGTTTTTAAGGACGCACCGAGCAGAAATGACGAGGCTGCGGCTTTGGACAGTCAAAACAGCAGGGCAAAAATTACCTTTGGCTCACAACTGCCGTCTGTCCGGGAAGCACGCCAATGCCTGGTTTTGGAGGCACTCCAGCGCTCAGGCGGCAACATCAGCCTGGCGGCAAAACTTATTGGTCTAAGCCGCCAATCTCTCAGTCAATATCTGCGTAAACACAAGATTGACCTTCCCCTTTAGTCCCTTAAAATTAATTTACGTGTTTTTTACACCCCTCAAGGGGGTACTGAACAGAGTCCAGAACCTTAATTTCTCTTCCAGTTTATCTGGGCTAGGGTAAGGGACAGAAAAGAGGACAGATTTATTTTCCTTTTTTCCTTGGACGATCAGCCCCCCTTAACGTAAGGCGTCGCCTAATTTTACCGAAATCTCCTTGACAAAGGCCGCCTGCCGAACATTCAGCAGAAAAATCAAAAAACATACAATAACAGCAAGATGTCTACCCGACATCGGGCCATACCGGGCGCTGTTTCCCCCGATGTCCTCTATTTTTTCATTTTTGGTTGAGTTATTTTTTTTAATAAACAGAGGCCCTATTTTTAAAAAAAATGAGAGGAGGATGCCATGAAAAAAATTATCACATTGATTGCGGCAGTAATTATGTTGAGCTCCACAGTCGTAAATGCTGAGGCAGGGAATACCGGGCCATCAACCGCATTAGGGGCAATTTCAGGTGCGGCAATAGGTCAGGCTATCGGGCGGAATACTGAAGCGACCCTTATCGGGATTGCCGTGGGAGGAGTGGCAGGTTACATGATAGGTAATGAAATGGATAAAAATGGTTATGGTAGACCGGCAAGGGCCAGGTATAATCAGCCACCATACCATGATCCTGAACAGGTAATTGTCATCGTGAAACCAGATGCGGGAAGACAATATCAGCCCCCGGGAAGAAGGTGCAGAAATAGACAGAGAAGACATCAGCCTGGATGGTGCCAATGTTGTCGTTGTGAGACAAGATGCTTTCAGCCAGGATGTAACCAGTCACGGGGCAGGGTTTCTTACATCAGGGTAAATTCTTATCCGGTCAACTGTCGCAGATGCCTGTAACTTTCGCGGGCTGGAAAGGGTAGAATGTAAGCGCTCCAGAAACACCACCCCGGCGATATACCGATGTATTATCGTGGGGCGTGGAGTACGCACATGGCAGCGTCCATGAACCCCTTACAGTTATGGGGTTGTCGCCGTCCGGGTGTACTTTATTGAGCGCTATCACCGCAGACTGTTCAAGCCGACAAAACTACCGTTGTTTTCTTCGGCAAGCTTCCGCATCAGGGCGGCAAAACGGGCAACATTGGCATTGCCGCCCTGGACACGAAACATGACGGGAAAACCAACGGTATGGATGCGAACCCGCCTGTCCTTGATTGACCGGCCTTTGTTCCTGGCGACCACGGCATCGACCAGGCTCTGGATTGTCCCCCTGGAAAAATCATCACCAAAAACATACAGGCTGATTCGTTTATCATTGGCATAAAATCGCTGGATGGCACTCATTATCCCTTCCTCGGGACTGGAATTTGAAAATGGCGCCCAGGAGTTGAGCCGGGCAAGAACAGCCCGCCTCCGGGCCGGAGTGTCAGGAATCCAGCGTCCGGCATACTGGGAAAACATGTAATCGCCCATGTCGTTTAATACCTGGATTCCCTTGGCCCTGGGGTAGATTTCAAGAATTTCTTTCATTTTTTTACGAACCAGAGGCCAGGCATATTGCCGCATACTGCCCGAGGTATCAATAACAAAAATTATATACTCACTGTCCACCGGTACCCCGCCGATAGCAGCATTTTCCGGGCGCTGATAGCCCCTAAGCAGGCGTTGCATTTCCATGCTTAACTCCTGCCTGGCCTCCTGTAATTTTTTTTCAATCAGGCTCTGGGCCTTTCCTTCTGTCTGGTCGGCACTGAATTCCCCCTGAATTTTTCGCAAATCATCGTTAAGCTGGGACAGATCGCGCTTGATTTCAGTAAGTCGGCCCTGTTTTGCCCTGAGCGCCATGGTTAAACTGACGCGTTCTCCTTTAATTTCATTCAATTCTTCTTCTAGCCGGGCCGCCATCCCGCTTAAATCTTCCTGAACTTCTTGAATGACTCGAGGTTCTGAGACTTTAGAAATAACCAGCAGCAGAATAATCGCGCCAAAGCCGCAGGACACCACATCCAGGAATGACATGCTGAAAATTTCTATTGGCTGTCGATTTTTCCTCATGGCCAATCCCCGGCAGGGGTTAAAAAGGAACCGCCGCTTTCAACCGCAAGCTGCCAGAATGCCGCAGCCGCCAGCGGGTCTCCTTCAAGGGGAAAAAGGATAGTGTTCACCGGGATACTGCCGGGCAATACGGCCCGGGCGCTTTTAAAATACTTCAACCTGTCCTGGCCGGACACCGTTGTTCCTGCTGGTTTTTCCCTGCCATAGGTTGGCAGGCCGTCGGTGAGCAGCAGAATATTATCAGGTCGCGGACTGATTGCGCGAACCGTAGCAAAGGCCTGGTAAAGACTGGTGCCGCCATGAGGAATCCGGCGGCGCAGCTCATCTCTCATCCTGTTCACCCCGGCATTGTCTTTAATTTTTACCCATTTAGAGGAGATGGAGCCGGCAGCCGTATTAAAACTGACTATCCGCACCTGGCTTTCTGCCGGCAAATTAGCCAGCAGCCAGTCAACAGTTCTCAGAACCCGCTGCCATTTCGGGGCTTTTTGCTGGATATTTTTATCAAGATTGCGGCGGAGAATAATATTGACGATTGTCTCATCCAGCATACTGGCAGAGGTGTCAACCAGCAGTAAAATTCGTCTACCTCCCAGGCGAAGTCCGGTAAGGTACTGCCTGTCTCCCTGGCCGATAAATTTCCGCGCCTGAGCCCCTTGGCTGAGGGCCTGCTGTTTCTGTTGCCGCAGTCTAATATTTTCCGCCTCAAGATTTTTTAAATCTGCCTGAAGTTTATTGATATGCTGACGACCGGCAAGGCTGTGAGACTGGATGCCGGAAAGTTCTTTCCGGGTCTGCCTGATTATCTCGCTGACCTCCCGGATACGGCTTGAGGCAACAGCAATCTTACTATCCGTTTCAGCCTGGCCGGCACGCAACTCAACAAGATTTTTTTTGCCTTCGTTAACCTTGCTTTTCAGACGATTGACCTCTTGCCGCAGGTTGGCGACCTGTTTATTACGGCTTGCGACCATATCTCCGTTTAACAGCATCACCAGCAGGACAACCGCCCCGAAACCACAGAACATTATATCCAGAAAGGAGAGATTAAAGGGGGACAGGCTGCGTTTGCTAGGCATAATGTAATGGAGGAGAAATCAGGTGTGGTTATTTTTGAGCGATCCCTAAGGCACTAAATCAGGACGATAATTCCAATGATTTATTTATTTTCAACCCCTTGACCCGCAACTTGTTAATATAATAACGCTGGCAATATGATTCAGTGTCAAGGGTTAAGCGTTCCTGCATAAGTTGAACCTGGTGAATAAAAAACATAAGAACAATACTGATCACCAGGGCAATAAATGTAGAGTTAAATGCTACGCCCAGGCTCTGGGTCACTCCGGTAATATTACCGGACACTGCCTGGTGCGCCTGGGCAAGGGCGGCTCCTATGCCTCGTACCGTGCCGATAAAGCCCACCGAGGGAATAGCCCAGGCTATATAACGGATAAGGGAAAGCTCTGTCTCCAGCCGGTCACCCCATGAGGCGCACATTTCCCGGACAGCGGTTGCCGCAGCCTGGATACTGCTGGTGGCATCAAAACGGACAATAGCATTCAACAGGGCCTGGGGCAGCAGATATTGCTGTTTCTCCTCCGGCAGTTCATTAATCCGTTGAATTAATTCCCGGCTGTCCTCAGGGCCAATGGGCAAGCCCTCGGGCAGCTGGAGGATATCTTCACCGAGTCGTCCCTGTTCGCGCCAGGCCATTCCGCCTTTAAGAGCCAGGATAGCCATGGCCCAGGCAAAGAGAATAAAGCATGATTCCTGTTCATAATCACGAATTACCACGTAAAAATTTTGCTGTTCCACTGCTCCCGGTTCGGCTGAAAGCCGTTCCTGCTGCTCGGCAAGAAAGGTATCCGCGTTGGGACGAATCATGACAACATATGCCCCGTGAATAAAAATAAAGGCCAGCAGGAGAGTAAATACCTGAAAAACAAATTCGCTTGGAAATTTTTTCGGCATGGCATTACCTGAATTACTACGGTTATGGAGTTATTTCGTAACTGCTCACAGGGCACCGAATCTTTCCGCAAGCAGGCTGACTTACGTATGACTAATACGCTGCGCCATCCTGCTCGCAAAAATATCCGGCACCCAGTAAGCAGTTACAATTACTGGGGCACTATCCGAACATTTAAAGGGGTAGAGAAGGGTAGCTTTTACCCAATCCGAATATTTACATTAAGGTGCTTACCCGGTGAGTAGTTACGTTGTCTTAATTCTTGAAGCCTCATCAGATATCAGCAGGAAAATCAACAATACTGTCAGCGCTTATTTCTTCAGATGAAGAGTATGGCCGGGGCCAGCCCGGTTGGGCCGCCTGTTTTTCCGTATTTTTTTTACCGGTCATTGTCGATATTTCACCAGGATCTGCCTGCTGTTTTTCTTTTTTAATGTCAACTGCCAGGGCTTGAGCGGCAAGAAAACAGGCCAGCAGGCAATATACGAAAATTTTCATCTGGCATACCTCACGAAGCGAAATCCAATGTCATCAAGAGCCTGCCGACTATAACGACGATAGCTGAAGCGAAGCTCGGTTATCCCCCCATCCCGCCAGCTTGAGCCTCTAACCAGGTGATGGCTGCCGGTTGGCGGGCCCATGGGGTCGGGCTGTCCTTTTTTTTCCATTCCATTATAAGTGGCATAAAAATCATGACACCATTCCGCTGCATTGCCGGCCATATCAAAAAGTCCGACAGGATTGGCCGGAAAACTGCCGACAGGAGCAGTTACCGGACAGGAATCATTATAGCCGTGAATAACCTGGGGCAAAATATGGCCGGCTGATTCATCGGCAAAATTGCCAACTATTTTTATTGGCGGAAAAGAGCCGGGCCATGGATAACGGGCCGGCTCTTTTCGCCCGGCCAGGCGGGCCGCATAGGCCCATTCCGCCTCAGTAGGCAGCCGGTATCCGGTTCCCCGGCCCGGCCCTGCCTTTATGTTACCATTTTCTTCCTGATAAAACGGCACTAATCCCTCTTTTTTGCTGAGCTGATTCAGATAGCGGGCCGCGTCCTCCCACTTGACATTAACAACCGGCATGGCATCATTTTCCAGGGAACGTTTCCCGACAGTGCCGGAAGAATGTCCGGGCCTGAAGCGACAAAAATCAGCGTTTGTAACCTCGTTTACTGAAATATAAAAGGGCCGCCGCAACAGCACTTCATGTTGACGCTCGTTGGCCCGGCGACCGGGTTCGGCGCGGCTCGCCCCCATTGTAAAGGAAACAGGACGGACAAGAACCATTTTCTGCCCATTAGCGGTTTCTATCGCATTGGCCGGCTCAACCCCTCTGCCGCCCTGGGCTGCTCCTGAACCGGTAGTGAGATTAACCTCAATACGGCGGCTTATTCCGGCATGGGGGGTAATAGTCTGTATCCATTTTTCATATCCTCCAGCACGTACTTCCAGGAGATGGGGCCGGCTGGAAAGGCGCAGGCTGGTGGTTGCCGGGCCGTATTTTTCCCCATCCACATAAAGCGTTGCCTCTGCCGGAAAGCAGCTGAGGAAAATCGTACCTGATTCTTCAAACAGCTTCATGGTAAGATGTCGTTCTTCAGCCGCTTGCAGGCTTATTTTTTTTCTGGCCGGTTTAAATCCAGCTGCAACGAGATCGATAATATGAGAAACTTCAGAAGCCAGCTCCAGGGTAAGCGGTGTTTTTCCTTTGAAGACTGAATCAACTGAAACTGTGGCAGCCTCCGGGACTGAGGACAGGATAATTCTGCCTGGTGCCGGAATAAGTTCAAAATCCGGCAGGCCGCGATTATTCCCGGCCTGAACCTTGATGTCTGTGACAAAATCTAAAAATTTTTTCTTTTGCAGGCGTATCCTGTGACTGCCTTCAATAAGTTCTATCTGACCAGGCGTCACTCCCTTTTCCTGCCCGTCAACAGATAATTTCGCCCCTTCTGGTTTGCTGCTTACCGTTATCATGGCCCAGGCCGGTTGCAGGGTAACAGCCAGGCTCTGTTTTTTGCCGGCACCGAAAATTTCCATTGTTTTTTCCATGGGAAAATAACGGGAATGACTAAATCTGAAGACATGGCGCCCAGGCGCAACCTCCAGAGCGGACAACGGGGTAACTCCGGCAGACTGCCCGTCAACCGTAAGGCCGGCTCCGGGAGGAATTGAATTAACGACAAGCAGTCCCGGAGATTTTTTCAGTTCAAATTGGTAGTTGGAAGTGGTCGCGCTTATGGTAATTTGCCTGCTTAGTGGCTGATATCCTGTCTTTTCGGCCCGCAGGGTATAGCTGCCGGGCAAGCCAATAAACCTGTCGCTGAAACGAAAGGCCGGAGGAAAGCCGGAAAGAGTAAGGCTGTCCGCTGCAGGAGTGATAATAAATTTTACAGGTTTCGCTGCCAGGATAAACACGGCGCAGCAGAGAAGCAGGGCAAAGAGGATTAAGAAGAGATATCTCCGGCTGCCGCGGGGATGATTTTTGTTCTCAGGAGAAACACGGGGCAGGGAGGCCTGCCTGGCCGGTCTGTTTTCCAGCTCAACAGGAGGAGTAAGAACCGGCGCCACTTTACTGACTACGGCCTCCAGGCGGTCGCCGTTTTTATGCCAGTTTATCAGCCATTCCCCAATCCGGGTAATGTCTCCTGATTTCAGCCATATTGATTTTTCAACATGTTCGTCATTATGATAGACGCTGCTCTGCTTATTACCGGAGGGCTGGAGAAACAGGTGGTTGCGGGATTCATCGACATGGGCTGCCAGTCCGGCAACACCCGGCAGGTGAATATGGGCATCCTGATCACTGCCGATATGGAGCGGGAAATCACTGTTACTGAAGCGGCGGGCCTCGTCACCCATAAAAATTTCCACCATACGAGTCAAATTTTTTCCTCACAGCATACAGTAAAATTATTTTTTCCGTCAGCCCGCACCTTGAGCAGGCGGCGTACATCTCGAAATCCGGCCCGGCTTCCTACCGCAGTATAATTGCCAGGACGCAGAATCAACTTTTTCAGGTTAAACCGTCCTAATCGTCCTACATGATAAATTACAATATCAGTTAACCCGTCAGAACAAAGCATAATTTCAGTCTCGGTTTCAGCCTGGGCAATAAGGGGTGAAAGCCTGAAAAGCTGTCCGGCCAGGCGAGGGCCGGGGGCGGCAATCGTCAGGGCGTAGTGCTGAAGCTCTTTTGCCGCCCGCAAGGACCCGGGAGAAAATAATTTCTCAGGTTGATTCAAGATGGCCTCAAGCCTGACATCAAGCTCAAGGCGTCTACCGGCATTGTCCCGACAGGAGAGGGCAAAGGCGGCAGTCGGTGATAAAACCAGGGCTTGAGCGCAGGCGTCAAGGGCCTGCTGCCATTTTTCCTGTTCGGCTGATTTTACACTTTGTTCTTCCAGGGACAGCAGCCGTTGTGACAGTTCACGGTCATCAATCTGTCCGGCCAGCTCAACAATAATCCTGTCATTCGGTCTTATTGATTTTGCCTGGTCTAAAGCGGCACGGGCTCTGGTAAATTTTTTTTCCGCCAGGGCTGTTATGGCCTGTCCCATGACCTGTTGAAAGGCCTCTGCTCGCGGGTTTTCTTTTTTTTGTTCCTGGTTGGAGGGAATTCCCTGAAAAACAGGGGCATTTATTATCTTCTCTTGAGGCTCAGGCCTCGCCTGTTCATCGTCCTCTGCCGCTGTTTTTTTATCCTGTTGTGGTTGGCTGACAGCCATGCCTGTCCTGCCCGTCTCTTTTCGAGCCCCAAACTCCGGCAGAACAAAAATTACCAGTATGGCCAGGAAAAGCATAAAGCCCAGGCTGACCAGGACAAACACTGAACCATGCGGCGCACGGCTCTCAACTTGTGGACGATTCCCGGCATCAGGGGGCAGGGGATCAGGCTCATAGCCGGTTTTATTAATTTTACCTGGTTTTCCCATCCGCCTTTTCAACAGGAGGCAGTCCGGTCTCAGCCGCGTAAATTTCCCGCAGCATCTCCCGCCACTTGGTATATTGTTCTTCGGCTGAACCGGAAAGGCGCACCATTTCACCTTCTACCTCAACCACCAGCGGCTCAGCTTCCGCTGAAAAAGAATCGCCAAGTTCTTCTATGGCATCCTTGTGAATCCTGGTTTCCTCACGTTTCTGCAGGCCACTGTAAAATGCCGCCGCCCCACCCATGACCATAACGCCGGGCAATACGGAATCAGCCAGATCATCATTACTGCTGCTGACCAGGATAGCGCCAATAATGGCCGCGACACCAAAAAGCTGGCGGTTCAAAGCCTCCTTTTCCACGGCCCGCAGAGCAATAACCTCTTCACTGTGTAACTTGCGCCAGTCCGCGTAAGGCTTCCAGAGATCCTGGTACAGCATGTCATAATAGCCGTTTATGACATCAGCCAGCATTTCGTCCCTGACCTTGACCGCTTTAACCCGTTTTAACATGGGGTCACTTTTATCAGGCAGCCGTACCAGGGTAAAATTCTTTTTCCTGTCTTCAGCCAGGTAACCGGTAAATTTATCAGGCGCCATATCAGCCGCAAAACGCAGTTCTGATATTTGCCGGATATCCCTGACCCGAGCAGGAGTGAGCCGGTTGCGATACGCGGCCATATCATTGGCAATGGCTGTGTAGATATCCTGGAAGGCATCTTTTTTTTCCACCACAACATCAGCGTAATCCCCGGGAGTAACCGTTTCGGTGTAGGTCTTGACAAACCAGATTTCTCCCCGTGAATCCTTGACCTCAACCCGGACATCCAGCCGTTGGCCATCAGATTGAAGCAGAATACCACTGACCTGCACATTGGCCTCATTATCATCCGGCAGCACCCGAACCGCGCCCCAGTAGCCGGTACGCTGCAGGGTATATTTCAGATGAATCGGAATAAATCGTTGTTCCGCCTGTCTGATTTTATCTGACAACCCCTGTTTCTCCAGCTCATCAGGAGTCAGTTTCTCTGAATCAAATACAGCAATTGAGACATCAAGCAGTTCTGTGCCGGGCAGTTCATGGTCCACTACCATCGGCTTCAAATCATGAGCTACATGATCAGTCCGCATTATCCCACAGCCAGACAGGATTAACCCAATGGCAATAAGAAGCGAAAAATTTTGCAATGTTATTTTTAAAATCACCATTTATTAAAAAATGAAGCTGTCAAATAAACAGGGTAACTACTCATGGGGTGAGCGCCTAATGGTAAATATTCGGGTTGGGTAAAAGCTACCCTTCTCTACCCCTTTAAATGTTCGGATAGCGCCCCAGTAATTGTAACTGCTTACAGGGTGCCGGAGATTTTCGTGATCAGACTGGCGCAGCAAACTGGTGCTATGTAAGACAGGCTGATCGCGGCAAGAAGTAAGCACCCTTAAAAACAGGGCATAAACTCCGACTCCGAATCTAAGGCACTGGTAAACGCTTAGAGACTTAAATATTGCGCAACTATTCAGCAAAGGGCAAAAAAACTACCCAAACCACTGTGCTGTAACTGTTCAGAGGTAAGCGAACGTAGTGAGACTCCGTGTGCTTTAGCTGTGCTTGATCTGGCTGGTGCAGCATACTTGTGCTATGTAAGACAGCCTGATCGTGCGCAGATGAAGTGCAGCTGAATAGTTACAATATTGCAAAGATTTACTCCCTGGTGAACGGTTACCTAAACAGGAAACTAAACCAGCATGGCTGGATCAAATTTTGTTGGTTAGCGGAACACGCTCATCATTTTCCCTGCCGCCCCTTATATTTCCAGTATTCCTTCCATAATTTTTTTTTCAGTTCAGGATCGGTCTCTTTTTGGGCAGCCTCCCTGAGCTGGCGGGCGACAATATCATCATCTTCCGGCGGAGGCAGATTGCCGGGAGATTCACCAGCGCCTTTACCTCCAGCCATTTCAGCTTGAGTGCCGACCGTCTCCGTCTGTTCAGCTGTTGTCTTATCTAATGCCTGCTGTGCGCCTCCTTCCTCTGCCACGCTTTGGCCTGTCTCGGGAATCCCCCGGTTTTCAGAAATTCCCCGGCCATCAGCGCCGGACATGCCACCTCTGCCTGAACCGGTTTTATCATTTCCTGATTCCCGTGAAGATGGAACATATGAGGCCATTTTATCATCTTCTTTAAGCAGCATATCATCAAAATCAGCCAGGGCGTCCATAAAATCATTATCAAGTTTATCACCCTGTTCTTCGCTGGTTACTCCAGAAGGAGGAGGTAAAAAAAATTTCGGAGCCGATAGCTCGGCAGGGGAAGGACAGGGAAGCCCGGCTGCTGCTTCGCTGCCGCCCTCGGCAATAAGTTGACGGCAACAATCGGCTATACGGCTGTTAAGATAAGCGACAAAATCGCGGTACTCCGTAATCTCGGAATTCGTTAGACCGGCTTTAGCCAGATCAAGAAGCACCCTTTGCTTGGCGCTGTCTAAGGCCACAACAGTGATACGAATGGAGGAAAATTCCGGGGATTGATCAGGTGTATTTCCCGCTCCGCCAAAACAGTAAGAACAAAACAGGAGGAACCAACAGAAACAACTTACTGAAAAACGCATTGTATACCCCAAATATTTTTATCATTCCGGTGTAAGCGTTCACCAGCACCTCACGAACTCGGAGTTTATGCCCTGTCTTTAAGGGTGTTTACCTCTTCGTCCATTTGGGACTGCTTACATAATCGGTATATCACACGGTTAACGCGCGTGCAGGGTGGTGTGTTCATGGAGCGTTTACTTTTATCGCCCAGAGGGCTGGGCTCCTACATGGGGGCAGGAGTTTTCCCGGGTTGTGGGCAATGCCCGCATTAAATTCTGCCAGGTAACGCTGCTTTACGCAACCTGACCTACGGGGGGCATCGCCATGGCGTGGGACATGGCTCATGTGTAGGTCATGGTGCGAGCGGAGCGATTTCCATGACTTATGAGTCTGTTGATTTAATATAACGTAACTGCTCACAGGGCACCGCATATTTCCGCGATCAGTCCGGCTTACGTATGACTAATACGCTGCGCCGACCTGATCACGAAAATCTACGGCA
>JANTFJ010000034.1 GCA_024763495.1 Desulfobulbaceae bacterium
ATGCCGCCATGTGCCCGTTTCAACGCTCGCGATAATACATCAGGTATATCGCGGCGTTTAAACGGGTGCAGGGTGGTGTTCATGGAGCGCTTACTATAAATGTATCGTAACCGTTCACCAGAAGAACAAATCTTCGCAAGACTCCACTCTGTAAGCGTTCTCTGTGGCTTTGATTCGTTTATTTTGGTCTGCGCCGCAACTGGTGCTATGTAAGCAGGGCAGGTAAGCGAGGTACGAGACTCCGCAGAAAGGGCATTCCCGGACAGGTTCTCAGGAAGTTACCCGCCAGTGAACTTTTCTGGTTCGTGGCCCGTCAAATTCACAGAAGTATATTTTTTGCCAGGTTCCAAGTTGCGGCCTGGTGTTTTTTATAAAAATAATTTCTGAACAACCGATAAATGAAGAGAGGACGTGGGAAGGTGAGTTGCCTTCAAGGTGTTGATAGTTCAAGTCAAAGGGAATGATTTTTTTGATGGCTTTAATGATATCCGTACGAACAGTGGGGTCGGCTCCTTCGTTGATAGTCAAGGCTGCGGTGGTATGCGGATTGAAAAGATAACATATGCCTTCTTTTATGTTCGCTTTGCTTAACGCTTTTTCCACCTGTGGGGTGATGTCGATGAGTTCCATGTATCGGGTGGATGATAAGGTGAATTGTCCGCTGTTCATATTCCCTCCTTAGTCCCTTAGAATTAATTTTCGTGTTTTTTACACCCCTCAAGGGCATAGCCGTCAAGCTAAGGGGGTAACATGCTGTAATAGCGAAAAAATACGGGGACGCAACAACAACTGAGACGATCATTACACTCTCGTCACCAGCCTCATAATGGTGTCCACTTTTATGCTTTAGCGATAATAATTATTATTTTCATCGGAGCGTTATTTAGGATTGGTATAATTTCACAAAAATATAACATGAAAGTGAAAAATTAGATATCTTTTTTCCAACACTAGTAGACTAAATAATAAGAATATTCAACAACTTGAGCAATCAATCCTCAAAAAATTTGAGAACCATTTCGACAAAGATGAAATCGAAGAATTAGCACGTAGATCCTAGTTTATCCAAAGAAAAGGAAAATTAGATGGATGTACGTTTTTATCATTGATTGTTTTCAATACCAACAGCTTACGTAACTACTCATGGGGTAAGCACCTTGATGATTGCAAATCTCAGTATTTGTAACTGCTTCAGGGTGCCGTAGATTTTTGTAATCAGACAGGTGCCGCCATAGTCATACGTAAGCCGGACTGATCGCGGCAATATGCGGTGCCCTGTGAGAAGTTACGTTTTTTCAAAGCATTCAAAACACTCATGCATGACATGGTCAGAATTGAACAATTAATATCTGACAGGACATTAGATATGGGTAAATATCTTATTGATTTTTTACAACTAAGCAGCAAAAAGCATATTTTGGAGAAGAAAAAAATGAGCAACTACTCTGTAGAAGTCCTTGTTTCGTCGTTAATAATTAGAACAGATGCGCAGGTAATTGTTCTTTAGCTTGACGGCTATGCCCTTGAGGGGTGTAAAAAACACGAAAATTAATTCGAAGGGACTAATAGCAAAAAAGTGGCCGCAAATAGAGAAAAAACATAATCGCGTCAACTACAACAGCGAAATACTGCGCAGCACTGCAGCAAGTTTTTCATCATTTTTGGCAAGTTCTTTAAATACCTCTGTTATTTTGTCAATTTTTTTTCTGTTCTCAGCAAAATCGTTATCCATCTCTTTTATCCTGTATTCAAATGGACGCATCATGCTCCGCCTGTCCCAGATGGCAAAACTGATGGTCACCGCAACGATAGCGGCAAATGCACCTACTATGGCCATCATCAAATTTTGCAAGGATTCAAAACGCTTATCAACCTGTTCGAAGCGTTTATTCATATCCTCTCTTAACTCATAAAAACGCTTATCAACCTGTTCAAAACGCTTATCAATCTGATTAAAACGCTTATCAATCTGATTGAGACGCTCATCAAGTCTTATAAGCAACTCCCTGTCCTTCTGGGTAAAAGAGTCGCCTCCCGCCTGAGCAGGAGCTGTGAATATGAATAGACAGATAATGCCGAATAACAAAAATATAATTTTTTTCATGTGAAACACATCTCCTTGTTATGATCATTGGCAATATTATAATCAGAGAAAAACGGAAGGGCAACTAGAATTAATGGTGCGCGATGCGCGCAACACATTGATTTTGTGTAAATGGGGTAACCGAATATCTAACGCATCAGAATTCAGTTGTAACAACAGTCACTTTGAAGAATTTAATATGTAAACAACTTCGACAATTAACAATTATTCATAATCGCCTGCAGGCAGGCGATAAAGCAACATTTATTCTGTAAAAGTTGAAAAGAAGTATAATTTTATTGGCCCACCCGATACGCTGCGCCGACCTGATCACGAAAATCTACGGCACCATGTAACCAGTTACAATATTTGTCTGCCGCCTTCATTTTATAATCTAGATTTTCTCTTGACACCAGTTATTTGATAGATTAACCGTAAATTCTGGGATTGCAAGAGGGGTGGTAAGCAGCCCATTTTGCCTTTCGGGTCAATTGCTGAAAAGCAATTTCTTATCACTTTATCACTTCACTTGATCCCTAAGGCCAGGATTTTACGACCGATTGACCTGAAGCGGAACCGCCTGCCTGGGATTGCCCTCCTGAACCTCCCGATTGCCCGGATTGCTGGGATTGTCTGCCGCCGTTGCCCTGCTTCTGCTGCTGTGGTGTCGTTTTAACCCTACTGATAAAGATGGATGCCGATTCGCCGGTGGACAGATTCCAGTTCTGCAGCTCCGGCGTACAGCCGCCCTCGACCTTGAGGCTGGCAGTATTCGGAGAAGAAGTGCCCTCGTTATGGGCGTAAATTGAAACCTGTACCTTGCTGCCGGAAGGAAATGGTAACCCGCTAAAGGCACAGGGTGGGCCGGAAGGCTCGGAGCCGCCGCAGGCATTCATGTTAAAACCGGATAACACGTTCCTGCCGCCCAACGACAAGGTTATAATGTCACCATCCTGAGCGCCATGATCCCAGACCTTCAGGGTAATTGAATTCCCGGTACAGTCAACATTCTGTAAACCTCCGCCGCCCTGTTGGCTTTTATCTTCGTCTACCAGAAAACGAAGTATCTTCCTGTCCTGTCTGCCGTTATCATTCAGCAGGGTCAAGGTAAACACATGCCGTCCGGTTTTAAGCTTGCCGGTATTGATCATGAATGACTTATTGATCCGTTCACCGCTTTCCATGTCAAAATTTTCGGTCAATACTGTCTTGGAGCGATATTGAAGAGTTAAGGTTCGTAAACCGTCCTTACCCTCTGCGGCCTTGACCACGGCATTGAGGTATACCTGATCACCCTGGGTAAAATTTTTGCCTCCTGCCTGGCTGCCGGCTGCTGCCGCAGCCCCGGCGCTGATGATTTCATCTTCGCCTTCCTTCAAGGTCAGTTTAACGCTGCCTGGAGAATTTACGGCAGGATCAAGATTCACCAACTCAGCCTTGACTGTCAGCCGTCCTGCCTGTTGCTGCTTAGTGTCCAGTGAAGTCGTATGCTGCCAGTTCCTGCCCTCAGGTACTGAAACATCTTCCCGCGCAAACTCGGTACCGGCCACGCTATAGACAATAGTCCTGCCGCTGCCCATATCTTTAACTATTTTCCAAGAACTTGTAACCTTAATGGTTTCGCCGAGATTAAAACTGGTTCCTCCTTTCCGGGTGTTTTCACTGACAAAAGTAAACCCCTTGAATTCATCGCCGAACAGCCAGCTGAAGGGGAAAAGTTTTCGCACCTGACGATCCGCGCCATCGCTGACCTCCAACTCAATAACATCATCCTTGACCCGTAAATTCTCAACAACCGGCGGGAAGGTGTACGTGGTGGTAAAATTTTCTCCCTTAGCCACTGATCCCTTGAACTGTATATCACTATTATCATCTGAATACCGTTTCCAGGTCAGGGCCAGCGGGCCCTCGTAGTTATTGACCTTAACAGCGCCCTTAACCTCCAGGGGCTGACCATGAACAGGCTTGCTGATTCCCGCGCCCAGAGAGAGGGCAAGGTTGTTAATTGAGACAAAGCTGTCACCTTTCTGTTTCAGGTCAATCCGGCCGACATTGACCTGTCTTGAGGAGGCGGAAACCCGCCCGGTTCCAAAACCCTCATACTTGCCTTCCCTGGCCGTGGCCTGGGCAACTCCATCCAGCCGAATCTTGATCCCCATATCCGCCGGCACCGGCACCTTGGTTGTTACCAGAAAACCACTATCTGCGGCCAGCCACTCTTCAATGCCTAAATCAGTATTGAAAATCTTAACATTTTGCGGTTTTTTCTTGCCGGGCGGGACAAAAAGTTTTGTCGTACCACTAATATCAAGAGATAGATAAACAGGGATTTTTATCGTTATATCAGGACAGACAGGAACACCAAGAAGATCAAAATCATCTATTGACAGGGTATGGCTGCCTTTTGCCGTGCTGCCGTCCGGCATCTTAAAACCTGCTTCAATAGTAATCTCCTCATGCTCACGGGTAAATGTCCAGGCCCCCTTGAAAACACTGCCGTCCCAGCTCACGGGCTGAGATTCCATCATGACCTTGAGCTGATCTTCAGGTATCGCGACTCCGGCCTGATCGGTTACCGATATTCGAATCGGATCTACTTTAAGTTCGTAAGGCTCAAGCTGGATCTGGCCGCAGGAAAACTCTTTTCCTTCTTTAAGGTTGGTGCTGAAAATACCTTTAACCGGCCTGAACATTCTACCATCATCAGAATAAAGAACAGCCGAGATATTTAAAGGTTTACTGAGCAGGATCGGCTTGCTGTTTTTAAACTCAAAATGCGGCCCGCTGAGAGCAAGGTCATCACTCAAATTCGAGCGCATTGAGCCCCTGGTTATCTGAGCCGGCGGATCAATATCAGCTGGGAGAACAAAATCGCCGCGCACCAGAAGATGATCTTCCTCAAAAAACGGCAGGGTTATGTTAAAATCTATGGCCTTACTGTCGGCAGGATCAAAAATGACATCCTTGCCATCCTTTTCCAGAATAATAGGCGGATGCTTATATTTCACCCTGGCCTTGACAACATCATCTTTTTTTAATTTTAAAAAACCATGATCAAACAGCAGCTGCTGTCTGCCGCTCGTCACCAGATACTCTACCTCTTTAGCGAGTTTTGTCCGGCCGGCATCAACTACCTTTACCGTCACATCGACGTTATAGGGATAATTCAAAACCAGGGGCTGATCCGGAGGAACGGTGAACAGGCCGGGAGAAATCCGGCTGACCACTCGTTTACTCTTATCCCTGGGCGGTACATTGACCCAGGCCCAGGCCCCAAAATCCACATAAAACTTGTTATCCAAATCATTAACATCCAGTTTACTAACCCTTGGCCTTGGCGCCTTCTTGACCTCAAGCTTCAGTTGTTGATGCCAGTCACGGGACATAGCTGGCACCTCGACAGCATCAACCATCCAGTCATCTGCTTTAATCTGTACCAGGGCATGTCCGGGAAAATCACCATTTATCTGTAAATTTGCTGAAAACTCGGCCGGTTCAACTTCGAAAGCTTCCATACTTTCCGACAAGGGAATACTATTTGCTCCCTGGGCATAGACCCGGAGGAGAAATGTTCCAGCCTCAAACAGCGGCAAAAGGACTTCCGGTTCCCTGGTGTCCCTTTCAATATATTTACCACTCTGATCCTTGCGCCATACCTCCCAGTGATAATTTTTTACCGCTTTTTTAACCTCATCCGGGCCGATTTTGCCGAGCTTAACTGGCAGCGGCTTGCCGTCCTTATCCTTTTTTACCCCCACTGCGGCCGTAACCTTCATCACTGTCCAGACCTTGAGGCTGGTCGCGGGTGCTTCCGGCTCAAGAGTCAGATCAAAATCAAACATATTTAAAATCATGGACAAAAGGGCCTTATATTCCCCTTCCATCAAGGTAATCATCTGGTTGACAAAAGCTATCCTGCCGCCAACGGTAGCCAGATGAGCCCCTGGTGTTTTATCTTTATCATCCTGGCTGGTAGCGGAAAGTGGAGGAGCCGAAGCTCCTTCATCCCCCTGTCCCGTTAACTGGCCGGACAGGGCAGTAGGCGGATTTTCAAGATCAATAACCTTATCCTCAAGAATCATCCGATCCGCAAAAACTCTCTCGAGTTCGCCCCTGGTTACCTGATGGATATTCTGCTGAACCAGTTGCAGTTTGTGAATCTGAAAACGAAGACGAAGCAATTTCCCCCAATAAGGATGACTCTTTGCCGCGTAGAACTCAAAACCCTGACCCATTAGATCGCCAAAAAACTCCTCAACTCCGGTCAGGCCGACCATTTGTCCCCAGCCCCTGACATTGAGAATATTGCCAACATCTTTTTCTACCCTGGCATATTCGGTGCGATATCCTTTATCCAGTTCAGCCACGGCCTTAGTGTCAACCACTGGCCCCAGATCGCCGCGAAGTTTAACATGATAGGCATCAATGGAAAATTTCGGACTGCCGTCTCCCTGGCTGACATAACCGTTTGTCGATTCAAGACTGGTGAGCATTTTATCATACGCTTCTTCATATTTATTCATGAGGTCGATGATGATTTTCAGGACTTCTTTTGCCCTGTCCTTTACCTGTACCTCGTCTTCCCCCAGGTTCACCTGGACGCTGGACGACATATCGTTTATTCCTGATATGCCGGAGTCGACAACTGTGTACAGGTAAGGGCCCCGGCTTGCGCTGTCGGCCAGGAGCCATTGGATAATTCTTTTTATCTCATCCCGCTCGTCTTTGGTCTCAAGACGAAAATGATCATAAACAGGCAGATCATTTTCAGGGTCATATACCCGCTCAGTGGTTACGCCATTGCTTTTGGCGGTAACCGGGAAGGGATCGGCGGATCGTTCGATCTTGGGCCAGATTCGCCGGTCTATTTCCTTGACCCGTTCATCAATAAGTTTTATTTCATCAAGATAATCAACCGCATCCTGATTCAGCATACTGTCTTCCATTACCCGGCGGGCAGCCTCCTCAATAACGACCGGCAAAACATCGTCTTCAAGAATTCTCTGACGCTTTACCCAGTAATCAGAAACCTGGTAACCAAAATTTTTTCTTATGCCGTCCGCAACCCATGATTTCCAGTCAAATTTCAGGGAACCTACCTGGATACCGGAAAAATAGAGCGGCACGGAATAGGTGGCAACAACCTCCACTTGATCTTTTCTATTTAATTCAACAGCATCTTCCCTGGTTGGAGGCACTACCCCCATATTTTTTTTCACCCATGCCTTGGTCCAGTCCCTGGTAGTGGTGAAGAAAATATGAATCTGCCAGAATACGTCATCTATGAGGTTGCGAATCGCGTCTTCATCAACCTGCAGGGCCTGGTTATTAGCGATATAACCGGTACCGCTGCGGTAGGCAAGATCCAGCAGCGCCGCTCGTGGATCAACATGCGACTTTGATTTTAAAAGCAAAATATTATCTGGATAAATATCATGATCAAGAATTTTTGCCAGTTTTCTGACAGTTCGTTTTTCCTTGCCATCCTTACCCTTTTTCAGGAGTTCTACCGGGGCAACTTCCTGGATTTCAACATTTTTTTTCCCCTGTCTGGCAAATTTTACCCCTGTTAACTCCGGCAATTTACCGCGATCAGGGATCTGGATAATATTTCCATTTATATCCAGCACAACTTTGCCGTCAGCATCCACCAGTGGTGCTGTTTCAAACTGCCACTCACCGTTTTCTACGAGTAAATCCAGTATTTCCGCCTTGGAAGCGGACAGTGACCATTTATCATATCCATATGTCCCCATTCCCCACAGGGCATTGGCAACGGCCAAATGCGGCACATACATTATGGTAAGATCCTTGATAAAGGTAAGTGTAAGCTCTTTCTGCTGCTGGGGATCAAGATATTTCCCGTCAGCCATGGCCGTCATCTGGCCCAGGGTTGAACCTAAAGGGATATTGACTTTCAGGTTCCGGGTTCCATAATAATTTACCAGTTCCGCATACTCAGCTACACCAACAAAAGATGTCAGAGCCTTGGCCCAGGACGCAGCTATCTGCTCCTGGGTCAGGGAATCGTTGAGAAAAATATCAGCCATGGAATTATAGAGGTCACGAGCCGAAGCAGCATCACCCCAGATCTTCCATCCCTTCATCGCTCCCTTAAAGGCAAGAACACCGGCACTGCGTACTGATTGCCAACGGGTTGTTTCCATGGATTGAACAACATCGTTGCCGGCCGCGTCCTTGTATTTCAGGGTTATCCTCCTGCCTTTATCCGGATTACAAATATTATGAAGGTGCTTGAGAATAGTTACGGCTCCGCTGGGGTTTCCATCAAAATATTCCTTAACCTTGCCGGCTAATTTGGCATCTCCCCATTTAAAATTTTTCGCCATGCTCTGCAACAGACGAAGATCCCGGCATATTTCATCCGGATCAAGCTGACGCTGCACTGAACGGGGTGAACCGCCGACAAAGCGCCACTCGGTTTCAGTTACATTACCCATGGCAATCCTGACAAGATAATCGTCAAGATTCAGGCCGCCGATTTTGTCTAGATGGGCATTAACCTGCTCCCCAATCTGATAGCGCATAAAACGGAAGGCCTCAATATCGGGCCGGGTAGAATCTGCCGCAGACTTCATATCATCAAGCATATTTTTCATATGCGTAGACAGTTCGGCTTTAAAAGCTGAATCCCAATCCGGGGCCGGAGCTTTTACATCATCCGGACGGCCTGCTTTGATATCATCCTCCACTATCTTCCTGAGTTCAACAACCAGTTCATCATCTATATTAGTGTAGGCAAGACTGATATTATTCAGCAGTTCCTGAACTTTTTTATTACCCATGGCCTGCTGGATATAGGCCTTGGGGTCAGGGGGATCGTCAGGATTGACAGGTCTGGCCGGAACATTATTTCTTATTTCAGCGGTAAGATCACTTATGTTCTTTTTATAGCCCTCGACCAGTAGTTTTCGATTTAATTTAAAAAGCAGGTCATAGGCTGTCTGTTCAATATTTTTGACGTGCTGCATCGCCGCTTCATCTTCCGGCTTATAAATCGTTTCCGCGAGTTCATATAATTCATCAGTTGACATGCCGAGAGCGTCTGAAGGGGGGTCAAGACCAAGATGCTTCCAGCCGTCAACCATCCGCATGGTATACTTGGCCAGACTTTTCAAGTCTCCGCCGTGAACCTGAAAA
Organism: Desulfobulbaceae bacterium; assembly: GCA_024763495.1. Taxonomy (GTDB): domain Bacteria; phylum Desulfobacterota; class Desulfobulbia; order Desulfobulbales; family SURF-16; genus JANTFJ01. The sequence goes on from JANTFJ010000034.1 coordinate 9,245, forward strand.
ATCTGGCGGTGGTTGTTGGCCATCCAGCCAAAAAGATCGGTTGTCGGGAATTCATCAAAACTGTCCAAGGCCCTGTCCTTATGAGCAGCCTTGAACGAGGCGTAACTTTCCGTGCTGTCCAGAGGATTTTTAAGATCGCCGGTAACTACTCCGGCCTTCATTCCCCATTGATTCAGTTGTTCGACCCCGAACATGCCGTTATATTTTTCAGGATCAGAACTGACCCAGGCTGCTAAAAAATCAGGCCAGTGAGGGGTATATTGACCGGGATTTCTGGCCTGCATAATTTTAAAGGCGCTGGTCGGCGAAAGGAACTCAACCTCCATGACCTTGGGATCCAGCTCTTCGCCATAACGCTTCTTCGTCAATTCCCTGAAGGCCAGCCTGGCAGACTCGCCATTTAACGCTTCGCCGGCCAGGGGATTATTTTTTAAAGCCGCCTTGCGGGGCACATTGGTGATATCATCATCACTTTTAAACTGCTTATTCGGATTAAGAGCAGGAACCCCATCCAGGGTTCGATTGGGTTTTCTCGCCCAATCTACCAGGGCCTTAAAACGCTGACCGGTTGATCCAACCCGAAAGGCGTGATCTATATCATCAAATTGCTGCTGGGTCTGGAGAATAAGGTCATATCGAGCCGTATCCAGGCTCTTGAAAAGTTGGGGATCTTCCTGAAAAAGTTGAACGCGGAGGCTATCGTTTTTTTTGGCGGCAAAATACTTATAGTGCCGGAGAACGGGAATGGCGGTTGCCATGGAGGGAGTTGTTTCATAGGCGGCAAGAGCGGCAGCCACATTGTCGCTGATGCCCTTTGCCTTCCACTTCTCGACTGTTGCCTTCGGCCTGGCCTCAATAGCCATAAAAATCTGATGCTGGGGTTCCGCAGCAGCCAGGGGAACATCCTGAAACCAATGGCCACTTAATAAAAAGTAAAGGATCAGTAAAAACAGTCCGCTCTTCTGTTGCGCCCTGGTCAGCATGATTACTGGTTCATCTGTTGAATCTGCTGAATTGTCTGCAGGACGCCTTTTTGCAATTCATTCATCTGCTGAATCGAATTATTGGGCGGTGTCGCTGGTGCTGCCTGTCCGTAAGGCTGCGGAGTTCCCGCCGGCAGCGGTGCTCCGGGAGCGGTTCCCTGGGGAACAGTACCTGGAGGAACAGCGCCCGGCGCCTGAGCCGCGGGCCAGCCGGCAGGCAGGGCGCCGGCTCCTGCCTGACCCTGGCCGGCGGGCTGGGGAGGAATATCGTACTGTCCTTCCATCTTGCTGCTCAACATTTTTTCCCAGACAATAAGACCATTACGGGCGTCAACCAGGCGGAACTGATACTGGAAGTAATTCATCCCCTCGCCAGGGTTGTTTACGTCTCTTTCCTTAACCTGATAGATAATCCCCCGGAGAAAATAGTCGGCCGCGGCTATTTTGGATTTAATCGAGGCGGTCTGGCTCATGTCAACTTCATGTTTTTTTTCAATATTAGCCGACTGCTCGCCGCTGCCTGTAGTGCCGCTCAGGGAACCGGTTTGAAACTCCCGTTCCTTGACCCGGTCATAGGTTCTGGTGGAGACCATGGAGTCAGTCAAGGTAACGGTAATTTCTTCACCGCTCTGCCGTACCCGCTCTTCCATAATATCATCAAAGGAGACATCATCGCGAAAAAGGACAAGTCCACCGGCATTTTCCATGAGCTTAGCCCGGATAGTCTCCTGGAATATCTGTTCATCAAGCTCCAGGCCCGTCTTGTTCTGCAGCTTACGGATTGTGATCACCGGCGGTCGGGATGACCTGGCAATAAAGGGCTGATAGACAAGACTTCGGGCCATGGCATCGCAGACCCGGCGGAATTGCCCGACAGTGATCGTGTCGGCAGCCACCTCAAGGGGTAAGGCCTCGATTGGACGCATCTGGTTGCGGCGTAAGGCAGGCTTAGATACTTTTTCCGGAGATGAGCCGGCGCAGCCGCTGAGCATCATAGTCACGGCCAGGGCGATAATTGCCGGGTTAAATTGTTTCAGCATTACTGAACCTCCTTAAGTTTCTCCAGTAAATTAACAGTTGCCCGGGCCGCGGCTTCATCACTGCCGGCAGCTCGAGCTGAAGCAACCATTTGCACCTTACCTGTTTTCGTTGCCACCACCCGGAGAAATACGGTATTTTCATCGGAATCACTACTGTAACCGGCTATTCCCTTAATAACATATTTTACCCCTTTCCGGGCTAAGTCCGGCCGAGGCGAATCATTGATAAAACGTTCTTCCGGGGCATCAACCAGGGTTATATCAGTGAGGGCTATCTTCTGAGAAATAACTTCACGAATTCGCTGGCCGGCATCCCGGCTCCTTCCTCCCATATTGCCCAGGCGCTCGGAATTAATGGGGCCCAGAACCACTTTCAGTCCCTGATTTTGCTGCCCGGCATTGCCGACAGCATCTGCAGCACCGGCAGCACCATCAAGATCATACGAGCCCTCGTAACGCTCCGAGGCTTCACGCAGAACCTGTTCAGGAATCTGGCCGGGCTGAGTGGTCGGCGTAAATACTTTCTGAACAGGAGGGGAGGGAGGCGGGGCCGGTTCCTCCTCAATGGTAGTGCAGCCTGGAAAAACAAAGATAACAGAGGTCAGCAGGATGAGTAACAGGTATCTCATAATCAGTCCTTTTTATTTTTTGAGGGAAGATCCTGAGGCGGTGTCCTTACCAGAACCGTATAGTCAACCACCCGGGTGCCGATACTGTTCTGTTTCAGAGTAACAATTTCATTAATGGGGAAATAGGTGGCATACCACTCAGTTTCTTCAAGAAGATAATTGTCGGCATCGTAAAAAACAACTTTCCATTCCAGCCATACGCCGGGACTCTGGTGGGGATTGCGCAGAGTAAAAGCAACCTCAACCTGACCGGAAGGAAAACGATGCTGCCGTTTATCAAGGTAGACAACAGACTCCCCCGCCCAGCTGTCCATAGCCACCAGCGGTTCCGTAAACTGAGGGGGAGGGATAAGAGTATCCTGCTGCTTGATGGGATAGAGGCCATAATCATTTTTTTCTTTAACCTCGGTGGCTCCCTGGCATCCCAAAATAGATAAAACGAATATAACCAACAGAATTGACTGAATGCGATTCATAAAATCTCCAAAATAATTGGCGGTTATTAAGCGGAGAATGAGACTCCGAACTCTACGGAATTGTTCAAATTCGCGTAAATATTCACCAGCACCTCACGGAGTCTATGCTTACCTCTTTGCCCATTTGAGCCTGCTTGAATAGCACCAGTATGTTGCGCAGACACAGGTAAGCACCCTTAAAAACAAGGGCATAAACTCCGACTCCGAATCTAAGGCACTGGTAAACGCTTAGGCGCTTACGACCATTGTCTAAACAATTTTTTGTTTTGATTTTTGGTAACTTCTCCATATGTGGTGG
>JANTFJ010000035.1 GCA_024763495.1 Desulfobulbaceae bacterium
AATCACCGCGCCAATCTCATGGCCCTTAAAGAGATTCAAGACGCAGGTTTTACCGGGCCGGTTACCGCCACCGCCCGTTTTGATGACGACCTGCTGGCACTGGAGCAGGCCGGGGCCACTGCTGCCTACAATATTTTTGCTGAGGCCGGGGCCGGCTATGCTGATCATGTCTGCCAGGCCACCGGCCTGGTGTGTAAGACCGAGTTTCTTGTTTCCGGTAAAACGATTCCGGTTCTTGGGGCTCATTCAAAAATAACTTAGCCTTCTAAAGGCTCGCTCGAAAATAACTTTACATTCTGAGGCGCAATTTGAACATTTAGAAAATGTAATTCGCAATTATGCAATCCTGGAATGCAGCTCTGCTGCGCCTGCGGTTGCAGGCAATCAGATCACTTCTCTAAATGTCCATATTACATCTTCTGCGACAATAAATCGGTAAATCGCATGGTTGGCGCCTGCAGGGTAGTGTTCATGGAGCGTTTACCTTTCTTCCATCCCGGCGGAGGAGTAGAAATATATGTCAAACAGGCTTGCCTCAGAAATATCACCATATCTGCTGCAACACGCGGAAAACCCGGTTGACTGGTATCCGTGGTGCGGAGAAGCCCTTGAAAAAGCACGGAGTGAAAACCTGCCCATATTTCTCTCCATTGGATACAGCAGTTGTCACTGGTGCCATGTGATGGAAAGGGAAGTTTTCGAAGACCACAGTACAGCACACTGCCTGAATCCACGGATGGTAAGCATAAAGGTTGACAGGGAAGAAAGACCAGACCTTGACAGGTATTTTCAGGAAATATTCCAGATCATGAATCGTCGTTCAGGTGGATGGCCCCTTTCGATTTTTCTTACCCCTTCCCTGAAGCCGTTTCACGCGGCCACATACATTCCCCCCATTAGCAGCCGCGGCATGACAGGCTTTGTTGACCTGATCCGAATAATAGATGAAATATGGCAGAACCGTCCCGAAACACTTGAAAAAGGCGGCGAACAGGTAATCCGGCACCTGGAGGCAATGCAGGAAGAGCAGCGTCAGGAGACAGGGGCTGTGCCCGATGACATTGAAAAACATTTCCTTGACCAGGCGGTCTCGCTTTACGAACCTGAATACGGCGGTTTTTCCAGGACACCAAAGTTTCCTTCAGCTTCTATTTTAAACACGTTGATGGATATAAGATTGACGCAGGGCAGTCAAAGGGCCGGAGATATGGCCTTTCATACCTTAAGATGCATGGCCGGGGGAGGTCTGTACGACCTTGTTGACGGTGGCTTCTGCCGTTACAGCGTTGATGACAAGTGGCTGGTGCCACACTTTGAAAAGATGACCTGTGACAATGCACTGCTGTGCGAGAGTTATTTCAGGGCATGGAAGATTACAGGACAGCAGTTTTTTCTTGATATAGCAAGGGAAACAGCCCTGTTCATGCTTGAAAAGATGCAGGATAAGGATCTCTTTTTTACCGCAAGCGATGCCGACAGTGAAGGCCATGAAGGAAAATACTTTGTTTTTTCCAGGGGGCAGGTAATTGAGGCCCTTGTTGAAAGAGCCGGGTTCACCCCTGACCTGGCTGCTGAGGCGGCATCAGGTCTTTCAATTACGGAAACAGGCAACTTTGAAGGGATGAGCATAGCGCGTCTCAGGGGCAGTGAAAGGCCATCCTGGTATGGAAGTGCTGTCTCAGTGCTCAGGAACCTTCGCAGCCGGAGAATCTATCCCTTTATTGACCGTAAGGTTATTACATCGTGGAATGCCATGATGATAAAATCACTGTTCCTCATGGGTGAAACAGACAGCTCTTTTATTGAAAGCGGTATAAAGTGCCTTGAGGCGCTGCTTTCAAAAATGCTTAAAGGAAAGAGTCTCTACCACTGCACAATTGAGGATATTCAACCTGTTACAGAGGCCTTGCTTGAAGATTATTCCTATCTTGCAGCTGCTCTGCTCCAGGCCTGTGAGACAACAGGTAATGCCTCCTGGCTGGAAATGGCCACCATTCTTGTGGATCTTGCGGTGGAAAATTTTTACGATAATGGGATCTGGTTCTTCAGCAGGATAGACTTTCCAGTCCTTGCGGAGTCGTCGGATGCCTCATATTCTTCAAGCTCGGCGGTCATTGTGTCGGTCTTGATAAAACTCGGAAGACTCCTTAAAAGAGAAAGTTACCTGCAAATTGCCGGAAAGAGCCTGTCAGCAGCCTCGGGCAATATAACCCGTTCCCCTCTTGCTCACGGTTTATTTGTCCGTAACGCCAGCATTATGAGAAAAAATTAATGAAGGTAAGTATCATCTGTGTCACAACACTGTGTGGCAGGATTGAGCCTGCCGGCATAGGAAGCAGCGCTGACAGGAGGCGGCTTGAAGATGCGCGCTCCCGGACAGGGGCAAGTCTTCTTGGGGCATCTTCTCTCAGAAAGGGTGAGCCGGAGATGAGATGTAAAGGTGGGATTATCCCAGAAACCAGGATTCGGGCATTTATTACTGAAAGCGGAGCAATCCCTCTGGAGAGAAAGGTGTTCACGTATGGCCCCAAGCCTTTGATCTTTACGTCAGGGCCAGGATCTCAAAAACTTATAGAAAACGGGGTGGATGCATTTGCTGATATCCGGATAGTAGGCCGTGTTTCTTCAGGGGGGCTTTCACTTGCTGATGTGATTGATGAACTTAAAGAGAGAGGGGTAAAAAAGATGCTTATAGAAGGGGGAGGCATGCTTAACTATAATGCATTGAGGCAGGAGGTGGTAGACGAGATTCTGCTTACTCTGGCTCCGAGGATTTCAGGCTGCAGCAGCATGGCATCACTTGTGTCAGGCCCTGATCATCTTGGCAGACCTTTTGTTGATTTTGAACTGGTGGACATACAACCATCCGCTTGCAGTCATGAACTTTTTTTGACATATCGACCTTCAGGCTTATAAGCTGAGGTCTCGTTCAAAAATAAATCAGTAGAGATAAGGTGTAATTTCTGAGTGAGCTCTAAGTTGCATAAGCAGGTATGATATTATGGTAAGTATGGAAAAACAGGAAATAGCTATTCTGTTTTCGGGTGGAAGGGATTCGCTTGCCCTCTATGCCCTTGGTTATCTTGGCAGTCATCCGGCATTTCCAAGAAGCAGACGGATTCATCTGCTTCACATGCTGAACGGCATGAGTCGCTTTCACTCCTTCCCCCGGCAGCGTTTTGCAGTGACATCGGAGATTCTTGCAAAGCAGGAGCCTCTGTCCTCTCCAGATTCAGTGCCGGAATCCCTTTTTGTTGAACTTGATTGCGGAAGGCTGTGGCAGGGGCTGTGGCTTGATATTTATGAACTGTTAATGCCTCGTTTTAACGGAAAAAATCTCGTATGTGTCGCATGCAAACTTGCAATGCATGCAAGGGCCATTCTATACTGTGTGCGTAACCTTGTTCCCCTGTTATATGTGGGTTATACTAAGAAACAGAGTCAATATCCTGAACAGCGCCCGGTCTTTATGGACAAGGTGGCGGATCTGTCACGGTCATTTGGTATCACTACGCATTTTCCTGTTTATGATGAGTTTGACACGGAAGATTCTGCAAGGCACTTTCTCGAGGACTCCGGTCTTCCATCAACTGGTGGGGGAGAACGGAAATGTCTCTTCTGTCAGACGCTTACAACGGCAGGAGAAGAGGATATAGGCGATTATATGGATTACATGATCCCAAGGCTAAAGGATTATATTAAATACAGGCTCTCAGGCCAGATCAGGGCTGCAGCAGGCTGTTTCCCGCCAGGAAATACCTCTTCTGGTCAGTCATCCGGCAGTTAATGAAAATCAGCTGCGTTATTCCGGTCAGGAGATATCAGGGCCAGGGTTCGCGCAATGCTTGAAACTCTATGCCTGGCAGCTGACAAGGAGTCTGATTCAACAGCTGTGGCAGAGTTCCGTACACTTTTGTTACACATATCAAGTAAAGGAGAAAAATGGACTACAATTCAGGATTGGTATATGAGCCTGAGAAAGCACGGCCTGGTCTGACACAGTCAATATCCACGGATAAGCACAAAAAGGCAATTGATTCAGGTGTAGATGTACCTGTGCAGAGTCCAGGCTTTAAGATTGATCTTGATGCTGTTGGAATTAATGCAAAAAAGGTATGGGTGCTTCTTCCCCAGGGACGGCTCTGTTTTGATGCGGAAATAACCGTGCATCTTCCCGGGAGGCGTCGCGGCATTCACATGTCACGGATGGAGCAGGCAATATCCCGGTTATACCCCATAACATTTAATGATCTGAGACAGTATGCAAAGGAGCTTGTGTCTATGATACTTGAGATGCAGGATGGCTCATCTGCCAGGGTCATATTAAAAGGCAGCCTGCCGCATCTCTATCAGTCATCAGTGACAAGGCATCTGTCTGTAGATGCTGTTGATTTGAGAGTAGAGGCAAGAGCCTGGCGCCAGGAGGATGTGGTGAAGCGCGAGACAATAACAGGTGTCAGGGTCAATCATATCACCGCATGTCCATGTACCCAGGTTTACAATGATGAGATTTTCGGTGCCGGCAGGGGGAATGTGCCAATGCCCACACATTCCCAACGTTCTGCCACCATGCTTTCTGTCCAGGATAATGACGGCGCTGTTTCATGTCATGATCTGCTGAACTGTCTTGTCAGATCCCTTCATGTCACTCAGGATCTGCTGAAACGGCCGGATGAGGCGGAGATCGTGCTGAAAGCCCATGAGAATCCTCAGTTTGCAGAGGATGCAGTGAGAGATGTGGCAGCAAGCTTTGGTGAATTATATGCGGGTCGTCTGTTGCCGGAGTCTGAAGTCCATATTGAGGCAACAAGCTTTGAGAGTATTCATTCCCATAATGTTGTATGCAGACTGAAAACTACTGCAGCATCTCTTGGGGTCAGGTCTTGAAAAGACGCATTTCCTCTTTGGCTTTAGCTGCTTCCCGGCTGACAGTGGAATAGTGAATTTCCAGGCAGTCACCGATTTCCTTCAAGGTGGAGGAGCCATAAGATAATTATTTATGTCCAATTTTTATTGTCCTCACAAAAGGATAACCAGCAGTTACAATTTGAATTAATGTCGTTGTTATAATGTGTTATGATTAATTCCTTACAATAATACTTAACAAAACCAAAACATAAAACAGCGGATCCGCACCATGAGCGGATCCGCTGTTTTATTTTGTTCAAAATAATTGCGAGATAAGGCAAATCGCCAATGTCGCATAATGTATATTATGTATAGTAAAATTAATATTTGTAATATCAGGGTGTTATGTTTATTTTTTGAAGTTAACGATTAAAAGTTTTTCCCTATAGGTAGTTCAAGGCGGTAGTGATTTCTTTTTTGACGTTTGCTGGTTAAAAGTTTTTTTCTTGAAATTTTTTTTTCAAGCAGAGCAAAATTATTTGTATTTCTTTCGGGTTTCATGATTCAATAACATTATTGATTTAGCAGCCCGACTCTCTCTTAAAATGTTTGTAACTATTCAGGTAGGGGCGAAAAACTGCCCAAACCACCGACCTGTAACTGTTCAGAGGTAAGCGAACCAAGTGAGACTCCGTGTGCTTTAGCAGTGCGTGATAAGGCTGGCACCCATACTACGGACATAAACTTCGCTCTAAAAACATGCCGGAATGACGAATTGCCTATTAATTTTTTGCCATAACAAGTCGAATTTATTAGTAAAATAATAAGTCCGAAAGTTGAGTAATTTATTTTTGAGTGAGCCCTTAGCTGAAAAGTTATGAATTTTGTAACTGTTCAGCGTTTCCTTATAAAAGGATATATTAAATGGATAACACGACCAGAGCATGTGACTTTGTTATTTTCGGTGCCATGGGAGATTTATGCCGCCGAAAACTTATTACCTCAATTTATCATCTTGAGAGAGCGAAACTGCTGGATGATGACAGCAGAATTATCGGCGTTGCCCGGCGGGATGAAACAACTCCGTCTTTTATTGATAAAATGCTGGCCAGCCTGAAACAATTTTTAAACTGGGACATTGAGCCGGAAGCCTGGCAGCGACTGGCGGAACGTTTTATTTATGTCAAGATCAATCTCGATAAACCTGACGAATATTACCAGCTACATGATGTGCTTGATCTTGAGAAAAGAGTTACGGTTAATTATTTTGCTGTGCCGCCCTCTGCTTTCGGCGATATTTGTAAAGGCTTGAACGATGCAAAAATAATTACGGAAAACACCAGGGTTGTTCTGGAAAAACCAATTGGTCACGATTTTGCCTCATCTGTGGAAATTAATGATGCGGTTGCTGCTGTTTTCGCTGAAAAACAGATTTATCGTATTGACCACTACCTGGGTAAGGAAACTGTCCAGAATCTTCTGGCCCTGCGTTTTGCCAACTCTATTTTCACTACCAACTGGGATCACAACACTATTGATCATGTCCAGATTACTGTGGCTGAAGAAGTAGGTATTGAAGGACGATGGGGATATTTTGATAAATCCGGCCAGTTGCGGGACATGGTGCAGAATCATCTCCTGCAGATTTTGACCTTTATTGCCATGGAACCCCCGGTCAGGCTTGAAAGTGACAGCATTCGCAATGAAAAGCTCAAGGTTCTCAAGGCACTGCGTCCTATTACTATTGACAATATTGATTCTAAAACGGTTCGAGGCCAGTATACCGCCGGTTTTTTAAAGGGCGGCCCTGTTCCAGGTTACAATGAAGAAAAGGGGGCAAAAGGTGAAAGCGGTACTGAAACCTTTGTTGCCCTTCGGGTAGACATTGACAACTGGCGCTGGGCCGATGTCCCCTTCTACCTTCGAACCGCCAAACGGATGCCGACCAAACTTTCCGAGGTGGTAATCGTCTTTAAACAACTCCCCCACAATATCTTTGGCAAGAGTAATAGAAAATTATCGCCTAACAAATTAATTATTCGGCTCCAGCCCCATGAAGGAGTTGAAATCATGATGCTTAACAAGGTGCCGGGTATTGACGAAGGTGTAAAGTTACAGCAGACCATGCTTGATTTAAGTTTTTCCGAAGTATTCAAGGTTGAAAGGATTGCTGATGCCTATGAACGATTGATTCTTGAAGCCATGCGCGGTAACCAGGCCCTGTTTATCAGCAGGGATGAGGTGGAAGAGGCCTGGACCTGGATTGATTCCATCCAGGATGCCTGGGCTGAACTTAACGAGCAGCCCAAATTTTATCCGGCCGGAACCTGGGGCCCGGTGGCCGCGGTTACCCTGCTGGCCAAGGATGGGCGGGAGTGGGAGGAATAGATAATAATCAATGGCAATTAATATGGAATTTCATGAACTTACTGATCCTGCTGAACTTGCCGGAAAATTAGCCGCCAGGGTGGCGGCATTGCTTTCTGACGCAGTTAAAGATAAAGGCCGGGCCACCCTTGTTGTTTCCGGCGGTTCAACTCCTGTCCCCTTTTTTATCTCCCTGGCCGCGAAAAATATTGACTGGGCCAGGGTTATCATTACCCTGGCCGATGAACGCTGGCTACCTCCCTCCGATCCTGACAGCAATGAAGGACTGGTTAAACGTCATCTCCTTGTAAAGCGGGCCGCAGCCGCTCATTTTATTAAATTGTATACCGGCGCTGGTTCGGCTGTTGAGGCGGAGCAGGAATGTGACGCGCGAATTGCCGCTATGGGACTGCCTTTTGATGTGCTTGTCCTGGGCATGGGTAATGACGGTCATACCGCTTCTCTTTTTCCGGGTGCCGCAAACCTGGCAGCTGCCGTAAATATGGAGTCGGGAAAGTTATGTATGGCAATAACCCCGCCGGCCGCGTCTCATGAAAGGATGACCTTGACCCTGCCTGCCCTGGTCCAGGCAAAAAATATTTTTCTGCATCTTACCGGCCCGGAGAAAAAACAAATTCTGGATAAGGCCCTGGAAAGCGGACCTTGTGAGGATATGCCTGTTCGTTATATTTTTTCCAGGATGAAGCAGCCCATAAAAGTTTACTGGTCACCTTAAAGTCGGCTGACATACAATTGATAACTGATCACCGGGCGAAGCGCCAATATGCCAGTAATCCTCTGCTATGTAAGCGGCCTGTCAATCTAACGCGGGCATTATTCTCAACCCGGGAAAAACCTAACCTCCCTGTAGGAGCACCCCAAGGGCATTTTCTCCGGGCACCCAGCCCTCTGGGCGATAAAACATGAAGCAAAGCTCATAGCATGAATCGCCCAGAGGGCTGGGCTCCTACAGGAACAGTAACATTGTTCAGCGGTTAACTAATTGACTCAACTTTCGGAGTTGATATAATTGATTGAAATTATTTAATATAATTGAACAAATTCGTCTGTCATTCCGGCATGTTTTTAGCCGGAGGTAAGCGAGGACATGTAGTTGGCCGGAGGTAAGCGAGGAACGAGACTCCGATCCAGAAATCTGCTTAATGTCTTTAGATTCCGGCCAACTACATGCCGGAATGACGTGATAGAAATTGTCCAAATTTTAGCAGACCTACGATTTGGGTGCCGCCACCACATATGGAGAAGTTACCAAAAATCAAAACAAAAAATTGTTTAGACAATGGCCGTAAGCGCCTAATCAGGGGAAAAACAAAAAATGAACTCCAGAATAAAAAAAATTACCGAGAGAATCATCAGCCGCAGCAGTAAAAGCCGAAATAATTATCTGAAACGAATTGCCAAGGCAAGAGAGTGCCTGAAAAACAGGCCGTTCCGCCATTGTCTGCCCTGCAGCAATCTGGCTCACGGCATGGCGGTCTGCGACAGGGAAGAAGCAAAGGCCATGCGCGGTGAAGTACCTGACATCGGCATAATTACCGCATATAATGATATGCTGTCCGCCCATAATCCTTTTGAAAACTATCCGCAGCTGCTGAAAGATGAGGTTGCCGAAACCGGAGGCGTGGCCCAGGTAGCAGGAGGAGTGCCGGCCATGTGTGACGGCGTTACCCAGGGTGAACCGGGCATGGATTTAAGCCTGGTAAGTCGTGATGTCATTGCCATGTCGGTAGTCATCGGTCTGTCCCATAACCTGTTTGACGGAGCCATGCTGCTGGGGATGTGTGATAAAATCATGCCGGGAATGTTAATGGGCGGCCTGCAATTCGGTCATCTGCCCATGATCATGGTTCCAACCGGCCCCATGCCTTCAGGGATTGCCAACCGGGAAAAGGCAAAGGCCAGGGAAGATTTCGCCCAGGGAAAAATTGACCGGCAGGCAATGCTGGAAATTGAAACCAGATCTTACCACAGTCCCGGCACCTGTACTTTCTATGGAACCGCCAACAGCAACCAGCTCCTGGCCGAGGTTATGGGACTTCATCTGCCCGGCGCTTCCTTTGTCCATCCCGGAACGCCCTTACGTGAGGCACTGACCAGGGCGGCCGGTCAGCGGATTGTCCACCTGACCCATCTTGCTGAAAATTATATGCCTGTTGGCCGGATGATCAGTGAAAAAACTATTGTCAACGCTGTTGTTGCCCTGCTGGCTACCGGCGGCTCAACTAATGAGACCATGCATATTGTCGCTGTGGCCAGGGCTGCCGGTATTACTGTTAACTGGGATGATTTTTCTGATCTTTCCGAGGTTACGCCCTTTATTACTAAAATTTACCCTAATGGCCCGGCTGATATTAATGGTTTTCAGGAGGCTGGAGGGGTGGCTGCCCTGGTTAATGAACTGTTAACCGGCGGCTACCTGCATAACGAGGTGGATACAGTGGCCGGACCTGGTCTGGAACGATACACCAGGCTGCCTGAACTTAAAAACGGGAAACTGGCATACAGCGCTGAACCGGCCAAATCCCTTGACCGGGAGGTGATTGCCCCGGCATCTAAGCCCTTTGATGCCGGCGGAGGACTGAAACTTGTGGCCGGCAATCTGGGCCGGGCCGTGATTAAGACCTCTCCCCTGGCCGATGGAGCCAGGACAGTGGTTGAGGCTCCGGCACTTGTTTTTAACGATCAACATGACTTGTTCAAGGCCTTTGAAGATGGTAAACTTGATCGTGACCTGGTGGCGGTTGTTCGTTTTCAGGGGCCCAGGGGCAATGGAATGCCGGAACTGCATAAGGTTATTACCCCCTTGAGCATTATTATGGATAGAGGCTTTGCTGCCGCCCTGGTTACTGACGGCAGGTTATCCGGGGCCTCAGGCAAAGTGCCTTCGGCTATTCATCTCCATCCTGAAGCTTGTCGGGGGGGCCTGCTGGCCAAAATTATGGATGGTGACATTATTCGCCTCGACACCGCAAAGGGGCTGCTGGAACTGAAAGTGGATGAAGATGAACTGGCAGGAAGAGAAAATGTCGTGATCAGCCTTGAGGATAAACATTATGGCATGGGCCGCCAGATTTTTTCTCCATTACGTCGCAGCCTGACGAGTGCCGAGAAAGGAGGCAGTTCCATTTTTACCTATACAGAGGAGTAATACATTAATGAAACCGGCAAGAAACTGGAGAATATCTCCGAGTGAAGTTCTGGGCAGCAGTCAGGTCATACCGGTAATGGTAATCAGGAAACCGGAGCATGCCGTTCCTCTGGCAAAATCGCTGCTGGCCGGGGGAATCAAGGTTCTGGAAATAACCTTAAGAACACCGGTGGCTCTTGATGCTGTTCGTCTGATAAGCCGGGATGTGCCCGAGGCTGTTGTCGGCGCCGGCACTGTCCTTAATCCTGAAGACCTTGCCGCCGTGGCTGAAGCCGGCGCTGTTTTTGCCATCAGTCCGGGTCTGACCCCGGAACTTCTGGAGGCAGCCAACATGGGGGACATTGCGCTTATCCCCGGTATTTCAACTGTTTCTGAATTAATGTCCGGGCTGAATAAAGGATACACAAACTTTAAATTCTTTCCGGCCGCTGCCGCCGGCGGGATAAACATGCTGAAATCAATTGCCGGCCCCTTCCCTGATATTACTTTTTGTCCTACCGGAGGTATTTCGCCGAAAAATTATAAAGATTACCTGGCCCTGGAAAATGTCGCCTGTGTCGGCGGATCCTGGCTGGTTCCGGCTGAGGCTGTTGATCGGGAGGACTGGGACAAAATTACCAGGCTGGCCAGGGAGGCCTTATCCTGAAAACGCTAAGTCAACTTTCACTTTAGGGCTCGCTCAAAAAGATAGCGATCAATAAACCACACCTTGACTTTTGGGAAGGCTCGGCCTGTAAGCGTTTCAGGGATGCCGCCATGTGCCCGTTTCAACGCTCGCGATAATACATCAGGTATATCGCGGCGTTTAAACGGGTACAGGGTGGTGTTCATGGAGCGCTTACCTCAAAAACAACTTCACAACACCTCATCTCTTTGAATTTATTTCTGAGTGAGGCCTGGGTGGGTTAAAACTCCCTCACAGGGCTAACGCTTAGGGACTTAAATATTGCAAAGATTTACTCCTTGGTGAACGGGGTTACAACGCTTAATATGAAAAAATACATCCTGGCTGGTGATATTGGGGGAACCAAGACAACTCTGGGCATTTATCCGGTCGATGAACTACCCTGCCCTGCCCTCTACAGGCAGCAATTTACAAATGCTGAAGCAAAAGGACTTGACCGGCTGATTGACGATTTTCTCCGCCAAACGGAAATTTCCCCATCATCAGCCTGTTTCGGAGTTGCCGGGCCGGTGCTGAACAACCAGGTTCGGATGACTAACCTTAACTGGTTTATTGACGGCGCTCATTTAAAAGAAAAATTTGCTTTCAAACAGGTAAAGCTGATAAATGATCTGGCGGCAACAGCCATGGGCGCGGTTATCCTGCCGGAAAATAATTTAAGCGCCTTAAACCGCGGCAATCCGGTTCCTGGAGCAAATATTGCCGTTATCGCTCCGGGAACCGGGCTCGGAGAGGCTTTTGTTCTTCAGCGGGATAATAAATACTTTCCCCAGGCCACAGAAGGCGGTCATGCCAGTTTCGCTCCCCGCAATAATCTCCAGATTGAATTGCTGCAATATTTACTCAGCAGGCAAAGTCATGTCTCCGAGGAACAGGTCTGTTCCGGAATGGGGCTGCCTGTTCTCTATGACTTCCTTACCAGCCATTTCTCCCCTCCCCCATGGCTGGCTGAACAACTGGACAGGTCAGACGATAAGACCCCGGTTATTGTCAATGCCGCCCTGGGGGCAGTTAATAATCAGAAAAAATGTGATATTGCCATTAATACCCTGCAACTGTTTGTTGATATCCTGGCTGCTGAAACAGCCAACCTGGCCTTGAAAACCCTGGCAACCGGCGGCATTTTTATAGGCGGCGGCATCATTCCCCGCATTCTGTCCTTTCTTGATTCCCGCAAATTTATGACAATTTTCTGCCGAGGGATCTACCGGGAGATGCTGAACGGCATTCCCATTCATATAATTACTAACCAGGACACTGCTTTGCTTGGTGCGGCGGTTTCCCTGATTCAATCAGAAAAATTATAGTAACTATTCAGCTGCACTTTATCCGGAGTCGAAGTTTATGCCCTGTTTTTAAGGGTGCTTACCCAGGCGTGATACTGCTGTCTTACATAGCATTAGTCCCTTAGAATTAATTTTCGTGTTTTTTATGGCAAGAAATTGAAAACTTTCTTTGAAATAAACAACTTGCATCTACTGTTAAGGGACTTAT
>JANTFJ010000036.1 GCA_024763495.1 Desulfobulbaceae bacterium
CGCGAGCGTTGAAACGGGCACATGGCGGCATCCCTGAAACGCTTACAGGCCGTGCCTTCTCAAAAGTCAAGGTGTGGTTTATTGATCGCTATCGTTATTTTTTTGCCGATCCCTAAACATCTACTTCAGACCTCATTAAAGTACATACAATTAACTGCTGAAATTTGGACAATTTATATCATGTCATTCCGGCATGTAGTTAGCCGGAGGTAAGCGAGGAACGAGACTCCGATCCAGAAAGTTGTTTAATGCCTATAGATTCCAGCTAACTACATGCCGGAATGACGAAGTGAGTGTCCAATTATGTAAATATTCGGGTTGGGTAAAAGCTACCCTTCTCTACCCCTTTAAATGTTCGGATAGTGCCCCAAATTTGTTCGTTTCGGCGTGTTCACTATAGTATACTATGTGATTCACGCCTAAACGGGCGAAGGTGGGGTGCTAGCCGAACATTACCTTCGAACTCAACAATTCTTTTCGAAATAAAGTAGTAATATCTAGCTCCAGATAGCGAACATCGTGAGACCTTCGAAGCACTTACACTTCTCAAGGGGTTATTGGAAATAGTCCTGACAAATATAAATCCACTTCCACTTTAGTGGGTCACGTAGAAATTTTATACAATAAATCAACCAGTTAATAACCGATGAACAATGTTACTGCAGGAGTACCCCAATGGCATTTTCTCCGGGCACCCAGCCCTCTGGGCGCTTCATGTAATGAGCTTTGTTCTACGTTTTATCGTCCAGAGGGCTGGACACCTACAGGGGGACTGGGGTTTTCCTGGGTTGTCGGCGATGCCCGCATTGGATGTTTGCGCCCATCAGAGATAAGCGCGGATGCATAGTCACAAAGCAACTTATATGCTCGAATAGAAAGAAAGGTATAGTCTTATTCTCAAATATTGTACCAATCTTTTTGCTGATAGTTAGAATTAAAAAATGGAGTATAAATTATTATGCGACGGGAAAACTTAATATGGAACAAGAAAGTATTTTCTATTTTAATTATTCTATTTTTTTCCTTAGCTGATATTTCTCTATCAGCCGATTTGATAAAAAAACAAAAAATAGAAATGACGGAATTAGAAAATAATCAGTTTTCTTTAATACAAAACAATACTCATGATGAAAATTCAATTTTAATAAGATTGGCCCATACAAATTTTGATCCATTGCAGTCTTTGCCTATCCCTAAAACCGGTATTCATTCAATACAATCTTATAAAATGGGCGAGCCTGGTTATTTTATTATTCAATTTGATGGCCCGGTAAAAGCTTGCTGGAAAGATGAGTTAACCGGATTAGGGGTTGAGATATTTAACTATGTTCCTGATTATGCCTTTATCATTAGAATGGATCCCCAGCAGCAGCAAAAGGTGCAATCCCTCAATCATGTTCGCTGGCTTGGTATATACCAGCCTTCTTACAGGATCAGCCAGAGCGTTATAGATAAAATTAATATTAAAGATAAGGCTCCTGCTTCACAACCCACCGGGGATGCTGATAATAATGATAACGAAACATTACTTCGTATAATCGTATTTCCAGGTGAAAATCTTTCCAGGATTGAATCGGCAATCAACGGGCATCAAGCTGTTATCCTTGATAAAGTTACAACCAGCTGGAAGACGTCTCTAAAAATAAAAATCCCCAATAGCAACTTAGCAGCATTAGCTGAAATATCAGGGATTAAATGGATCGAGCCGCAACCAAAGTGGCTGTTGTATAATAATATTTCAACAGATATCATGGCTGTTCGTAATCCCCGTGATACTCATGGGTTGTATGGTTCAGGACAAACCGTAGGTATCTGTGATACCGGTATAGATCAAGGGGTAACCACACCTGCTAACCTTCATGATGATTTTGAAGATGGATCAGGCAGCTCAAGAATAACCCAAATATTCGATGTGGCTGGAGATAGTGCGCCAAGTGATGTTAATTCCGGGCATGGAACACATGTGGCTGGTTCAGTGCTGGGAAATGGCAAGATGTCCGGCAGCAATCCTGCAACAAATTTATTTCCGTCAACTTCTTTTACCGGAATGGCGCCTAAGGCCAATCTGGTTTTTCAGGCAAGTGAAAATAATTCATCAGGTGGATTGGTATTACCCACCGATTTAAACGGCCTTTTTTCGCAATCCAATAGCGCCGGCGCTGATTTGCATACAAATAGCTGGGGGGCTTCGGCTGCCGCTGGGTACACAGCATATTCGCAAGATGTCGATGAATATATCTGGAATAACAAAGATTTTTTAATCCTGTTTTCTGCCGGTAACGAAGGTGTTGACATGGATGCGGATGGCGTTATTGATCTATACAGTCTTGGCGCTCCTGCCACAGCAAAAAACTGTTTAACCGTAGGTGCCACAGAAAATAACCGACCTAATGGCGCTGGACTTGATAGAACATGGTATGAAGCATGGCCATCTGACTTTCCGGTAGATCCGATTGCTTCAGACCATGTTTCTGATAATATCTCTGGAGTTGCGGCTTTCAGCTCAAGGGGGCCTGTTTTAGATGGAAGATACAAACCTGATATTCTCGGGCCCGGCACTAACATTTTATCCACAAAATCTTCACTGATTTCCGGCTCTGGGTGGGGTGCATATAACAGCTATTATATGTATATGGGCGGGACAAGCATGTCAACGCCCCTTGCCGCCGGAGCCACCGCCCTGATGAGAGAATATTTAATTTCAAAAGGTGAAAGCAATCCTTCTGCCGCGTTAATCAAGGCAACACTCTTAAACAGTGCTGAGGATATTTCTCCAGGACAATATGGAACCGGCGCCACCCAGGAAATCCCGAATTCTCCTGTGCCCAATAATGTAGAAGGCTGGGGAAGATTAAATCTTGAAAATGGGGTATACCCGGTTGATCCATTTGCTATCGAGTATCATGATGTCCAAAATTCTTTAAATACAGGTGAATTTGATGAATATAGCGTTGATATTGTATCTTCAGCTTCACCCTTGAAAGTTAATCTGGTCTGGATCGACTATCCAGGGGATCCTTCGGTAAACGGCGGCCTGGTAAATGATCTTGATTTGCAAGTTACAACACCTTCCTCCGCTATACTATATCCGGATAATGCTTCCCAAAAAACGGCAATCACAAGTAAAAACTATAATGATGGAACACCAGAAGTTGGTTATAATGCCAATAAGTTAGCGGTGAGATTTACTCCTCCATCATATCCTGCCTATATTGATTCAATTACCTTTTTCTTTGAAAATACAACCAACTCCCAGTCAGATGTAAGCGTAATCATCTATGACGATGATGCTGCCGGCCTGCCAGGGGGTACAGTGCTATTTTCAAAAACACTAACCTACATTCCAACCGGCTGGGTAACCATTGGCATCCCCGGTCTTGTTATCGGAAGCGGTGATTTTTTTATTTCCATTGAAAAAAATGATACTTCCCAAAGATTGTGGCAGGATAATACCGGAGTTGGAAGAAGTTATTACAATACTGGAACAGGATGGAAACTTGATTCTGGATATACTACCTATATAACAGCTAATTTAAGGAGTGCTGATTATTCCACGTCCTTTGACAGGGTAAATAATGTCCTGGGTGTTACTTTAAATAATCCTCCCCTTGGTACCTATACTATTAAAGTAAGCGGTTATAATGTTCCATATGGTCCGCAGCCATATGCCCTGGTGGTTAGTGGTAATATTTTTTCTGGTTGTTCTGGTGATGTCGTGCAACTCGAGAATATTACTTTCAAGTCCGGAATAACCTATGAATGTCAGGCTGCCACCTCAATCACTGTAGGATCAGGTGTTGTTATGGAATCCGGGGCAAATGTTACCCTCAGAGCGCCATTAATTACTGTTCCACCTGATTTTCAAGGAAAACCAAATTTGACACTTACCACTGATCTGCTCTAGAAGGTTGTCCGAGAATAGGCATTTTTTCTCAAATCAAGGCATTTGTCAAAAATAAGCACAGCTATATATTTGATATTGCGAGCATTATTTTTTGACAAATAACACAGAGTTGGGGGAAAAGGGCATTCTCGGACAGCCTCCTAGAAGCGTGCTGACCTTATAGATATTAATGAGAAAAATTAATCATCTTATCTTCAAACAATTCCGGCAATAAAGAAAAAAATTCCACATTGTCGGAATTTTTACCAGCATCACAAACGCCAAGCGTCATACACTTGATTTTTTAGTAGTTAAGAGATAGGATAAGTACCATAAAATAGGAAGTTATATGAAACAATCTACCCAAGGTAACTTCTGGCCCAATTTATGCTTTATGTTAGAGAGGTCACCAATCGCAACACTTAATTTTATCATAACCATTGCTCGTTTACATTTGAAAAACACATATATTGTAATTTTAAATAGTTACCTGTAGGAGCCCAGCTCTCTGGGTGATTTATGCTATGAGTTTTGCTCCATGTTTTATCTTATCGCCCGGAGGACTGGGCTCCTACAGGGAGACTGGGTTTTTCCTGAGTTGTGGGCAATGTCCACATTAGTCTATAAAATGATAGTAATTAACAAGGAGAATCTAATGAAAACAAAAAGTTATTTAAAAACACTGGCTATTTCCATGAGTACTATCATGTTGATGAGTAGTGGAATTTTGGGCATAATCCTGCCGGATACATTCCAGGTTTCCGATGCTGCCGCTGCCTCATTCTCTCAAACTAACGGCGGCTTAATTTTTGAGAAAGATATTACTCTTTCCGCTCCTATTAACAGCCCCGAAGATCTGCCGGCCCAGGTAACCTTCAGTATTTATCAATCAGCAGATGGAAATGACCTGATTTACTCCCAGACCTATTTTAGAGGTCAATATGATGCTGAATATGAAATAACCAAATCGGATGGTGTTATTGCCGACCCGGCGGTCAAAATTAAAGCGGAACTCTTTGACATTGATCCGGCTGACATTGACACATACGGTGAAATATGGCTGGAAGTTTCCGTTGAGGGCTTTCCGTATGGTCAAAGAACCCTGCTCTCCAAAAGTGAAATTCTCCAGCGGCTCAACATGCTGAAAGTTGACAGCTCTCTGTCTGATCCGGATGAGGTTGCCGCCATGCGGGAAGAGCTGGGCTCAACTCCTGTCTCTGGACTGACTGTGCTTCAAACTGAAGAATTTTATCCTGCCGCTGCCTCCCCAGGCACTGACGTATACACTGCTGACGCATCCGCTCCCAATGATTCCGTTTATGTTGATGCCAGTGGTAATGTTGGGGTTGGCAGAACTAATCCTCTAGGAAAACTTGATGTTGCAGGAGATGTTGTCCAACCTGCTAATTACCTGTTCGGCCACAACTTATACTACAGTTCTGGGTGGAAGTACTTAACAAATGGTTATGGTGGCGCCATGAAAATGGCAGATAGTAACGGTGGCTTTAGATTTTTAGTTGCGGGCAATAATACTTCTGGTGCAGGTGCTGCTACGGCCCCTATTGAAGCAATGGTGCTCGGATCGACAGGAAATGTGGGCGTTGGCGAAATGTCGCCAAAGGCAAAATTACATGTGGCAGGCAATGTTGTTCAGCCCGCCAATTACTTGTTTGGGCACAACTTGTACTATAATGCAGGATGGAAGTACTTAACAAACGGTTATGGCGGTGCCATGAAAATGGCAGATGTTAGCGGTGGCTTTAGATTTTTGGTAGCAGGCAATAATACTTCGGGTACTGACGCTGCAGCCTCACCTCTTGAAGTAATGATTCTTGATTCGACAGGTAAGGTTGGTATTGGTACGACTAGCCCGACCTATGAACTGACAGTTAATGGCACTATCAGAGCAAAAGAGCTAATTATCGATACAGGTTGGGCGGATTATGTTTTTGAAGATGAATATAAGTTAAGACCCCTCCAGGATGTTCAGAAATTTATTGAGAATAATAAACACCTGCCAGAGATTCCATCAGCTCAAGAAGTAGCAAAAAATGGAGTTAGCCTAGGTGACGTACAAACAAAACTCTTACAAAAAGTCGAAGAACTTACCCTTTATTTAATTGAGATGGATAAAACTGTAACTAGTCTACAGAACCGTCTGGCAGCCTTGCAAAAGGAACAGAATAATAATTGACGGATTCGCAAAAAGTTACAATGGCATTACGAATAAGGTTAGATTGTGCTCGCATAGTTTGCGAGCCACAATCTGAACCCTTTATTGAACAAGCCCGGCCCTGAAGCACTATAAAAAATAACTTATGGAGTTTTTTGTTGTTGGAGGAAAAACGAGTGAGAATGGAGGTGCTGGAGAATGATTTTTAATCTGGTACTGTCTGCTTGGCGAAATTTCTCATTAAAACAGTAACTTTATAGTGGGAAATGACGTTTCTTGAACGTAAGTCACCATTACCGACGAAGTCAGTTTAAAAAAATAATATGGGTATGCAAGAAGTTACATGACAGGGCTCCCCTCCTTTATTGCTTTATCCGGATTTACCTGGCTGACCTGCTCCCTTATCATGGTGGCAATAATTTTCTTACTGCCCAGCAGCATGGGCAGATAATCGGCGGTCTTTCGATAATCGGCCGCATTAATTTTTTGGATTAAATTTCAACAGGTATTGCAATAAATTAATGATTTGTTTGCTGCAAGCGTGCAAAAATCCATAGCATCTGGCGCGGTGAAATCCTTTGGGGAGTGTATGTTGGACGCTCAGCCAGAGAAAATACTCACCGGTGACATTTCTGGTTTGGTACCTTTTAAGCCTGGAATCCATATACCTGAAAGTGACCCGGCCATTTTCACATTTCAAGATGTCTTTTTCTTGAATTACTCCTTTATAAAGATATCGCCCCAGATAAATCACAAAGCCTTATCCCCTTCATGAGGTTGCCAATGGGTCAGGATTTAAACAAGATACCAGTTTTAACGAAAAAGCACTCAAAATCTATTTTTCCGGGCCACCAACATGCCACAATTACTGTTACCGATTTAGACTCAAGACGGCAAAGCAGCCTAATGGGGAGGAGAGCTGAGTCGCGATAGGATGGAGATGTTCCCGGAGACGAGCGGCGTGCTTTATATAGATGGCCATGTTCGTGTGTATAATGGCAACCAGACCGAACTTCACATCCATCATGTTGTCAGTCAGAAATTCTGCTTACGAGCCACCACGGACAACTGGGTGAATGCCATGGATGGTAAACCTTTTTTCATGGTCAACAAGGCCGTTGACCCAGGCCTGCTCACCATGTTGGAAGAGGATATAGTGCCCCGTCTGGAACTTGAGGTTCCGTATCAACCCAGCCTGTTTGACTTGGAAGAATAGAAGTTTATTCCCCGTTTCACCCTGGTCTTTGACCATGAGGGATATAGTCCTGGTTTCATGCTCAGGATGTGGAAAAAGCGTATTGCCTGTATGAGTTACCGGAAATATCCAGGGGAAGACTGGCAGGAGTGGAAATTTCACGAGCAGAAGGTTTCTCTGGTTTCAGGCCATATCGTGGAGATGAAATTTGCTGAACGTGGTACATTTATCGGTGGGAAACTATGGGTGCGAGAGATCCCTAAGTTGACCGAAAGTGGTCATCAGACAGCAATTATCTCCAGCGATTACACGAGGGGACTGACTTCACATGGTTCTTTCATAAAGTGAGATTACAGCCATTTAATATTCGTCTTGATGGGGGATCATTAAAGAAAGGCTATTTTGAAAAACAAAAATGAGAAGTCAGATGCTTACTACAATTTATCAATCAATTTTTAATTTTTTCAATAGCTCTTTCTAGCTGTTTGCCAATTTTTCCCCAAGTAAAATTTGCATTAACATAATCATGCGCTAACGTAATATTTGTAAATTTATTGGTTTGGCAAATATAGTTAGAAAATTCTTCAACGCTACATTCAATAACGACTCTTTCTGGAAGATTGAGCCCTCTTGTCCCGATTTTTGTCGAAATTACCGGAATTCCCGCCAGTATATAATCAAGCATTTTAAGATTAGTTCCAGAACCTGCTAACATAGGGTTTATTGCGACATCAGCAATGCTTAATAAAAGAGCTTTTACATCATCATCTACAACGCCCATAAAACCGACGTTTCTGGGAGTTTTTTTGTTACTGAAAAAAGCTCCTGCACTACCAATAATAATAAATTTAACACTAGGGAGTTTTTCTGACATTTTAAAAATTTTTTCTATTGCATCAATGTTAGGTTTGTGCCAACTGCCGATAAATAGGACTATTTTGACACCACAAAATCCCAATCTTTTTTTTATTTTTTTCCGTTCAAGAGGAGACGTAAACTGTACGCTTTCAGGGTCAACGCCATTAGGAACCTCAACTACTTTGTCGAGATCCAGATTGTATAGTTCTTTCATTTTCTGAGCATCATCCATAGCACAGACAGTTGTCATTTTACTGTTTAAACAGGCTTCTTTTTCTATCTCAAAAAGTTTTTTTAGTAATTTTTGTGCTTCATCGTTGTCTGGTAACATTTGTTTTTTTAATAAATATTCGACATTATGAGACTCATGCACAATTGGAATCTTAGAATGTTTTTTTAAGAGCAAAAATGTATAAGGGTGACAATTAACTGCGAAATCGGAATCTTTCAACGATGCTTTTACAGCTTCAACATATTCACTTGTCTCTTCATAAAGATAGAGCATAGCAATATCTGTCACCGGAATTCCAATTTTTTCTTCAATTAACCATTCTTTTCGCGCGTGCTCTCTAGATTTAGGAATTCTAATTTCCCAAAGATTTGGAGCAATTTCTTTGGTAGCAGAGAGTTCATTTTCATGGGCTAAAGAAATAATTTTAATTTTGAAATTTTTTGCTAATTCCTTGTAAAGATAAAAGATACGATTTTGACCACCACCACGAGGTGGAAAAACAGGATAGGTGGTTACAACAGTAATTTTTTTCATTTTTTGAGAGGATGCAAGTTTTTCTTCTTCAAGCAAAATTTTTACGCAGTTATCCCAAGTGATAAAATCAACTTGTTTTGAGGCCTGGGCTCCAAGCTTAGCAGCAAAAGCTCTATTATTTGCAATTAGTTCAATATTGTTGGCTATTTTTTTGACCGACGGTTCACATACCAAACCGGTTTCCCCATCCTTTACAAATTCTGTTACACCGCCAGAATCGCTACATGTCAACACCGGTTTGCCACACATCATTGCTTCAATAGTAATCAGACCGTAATCTTCATCATAGGGAATAAAAATAACCGCATAGGCATTGGCGTAAAAATCTATCAAGTTCACGTCACTGACAAAACCGAGAAATTCAATCCTGTGGTCATTTCTGGATAATTTTTTTAGCTCTTTTTCAAGAGGGCCGGCTCCAGCTACTTTAAGGGGTATAGATGTCTTTGTTTGCAGATAAGCTTTAATGAGCATCTTGATACGTTTTGGGTCATCAAGCCTACTGGCAGTAAAAAAATATTTACCTGATTTGTGGGAAAAATTAGTCAAATTAGAGGGTGGATAGCAAACACCTACATTCCTGTTGTTTGGGAAATACTCTATGCGATTTGAAACCGTTTTTGAAATTGCCAAAAATCTTTTAACCTGCTGCATGCCATGTTTGTCAAGATAATGGACTATCTTACGGATAAACGGGCCAGGAAAATCAAACAATTCTTCAGGAACTTTTTTGTCATCGTTTTTCAACTCATGTAAGGCAGAGAAAAAATCAGGCAGAGGTATGTCAAATTTATTCATCATGTCCAGAATTTTTAAAACAGCTTGATGATCCGTTGAAACTTTTTTTGGAAGATTCATCAAATGGTAGGTGTCATAAAGCCCACGCAAGCAGTGCAGCATATAGAGATGATGATTCGGATGGTTAATCATCCAGCATGGATACTTGCCGGTGATCAACATATCAAAGTGGGAAAGATCAAGTTCGGAATAAAACTGATAGGAGTTAATAAGATTCCAAAAATTATCCTCTCTAGTTGGATATTTTAATAATTCACAATGATGTGTAGTATACTTATTTATGTAATTAGATAGTCCCCACCAAAGTTTTTCAGCTCCACCAACTTCAAATGGTATAGGGCTGGGCGCTGCTATTGCAATCTTCATATTTTTTATCTCAGCTAAGGTGCCGTAGCAAAATAAGTATTAGGCTTAGGTACTGTGATTTAAATCTGATTTAAGCGAACAAATTAAGCTAAACCGTAGGCGTAGCCAGGCTAGGAGGCTGTCCGAGAATGCTCTTTTCCCCAACTCTATATTATTTTTAAAAGATAATGCTCGCAATATCAACTACATGGCTGTGTTTGTTTTTTCAGAATGCCTTGATTTGAGAAAAAATATCTATTCGCGGATAACCTCCTAGGTTGAGGATTTAGCGATTGCGGATCGTTCAAATATACCCAAATCATAGATGGATAAATGTTATAGTTATTTTGTGACAGTAGTTCATAAGGCTAATCTGTGGACATCACTTATTCTGTCTTCCTTTTTCCATAGAGCTGAGTAGCTTTTTAACGACGTTTTCCCAGCTGATTTCTTTTTTTTGATACATTTCTAGGCTAACCCTCCCCATATCAATAGCATCATTTCGTTTTATCCAGAGCCAATCCAGTTTTTCGGCAATTAATTCAGGTAGTGGGGCAACAATAAAACCGTTTTTGTCGTTTTCAACGAACTCCAGCGGTCCACCTGAATCTGTACAGGTAATAACAGGTTTTGAGGAAAGCATGGCCTCCAGTGAAATATATCCATAATCCTCATCAAAAGGACCAAAAAAAACACCTAGTGAATGGGCGTATAATACATATTTTTCTTCTTCGGAAATTTTCCCAATTAAACGAACTTTGTCCTTTAAATTATATTTTTTTATTAAACGATTATATTTTTCACCTTGGCCACCTTCTCCAGCTATTATCGCCTTTAATGGGGTCTTAACGAGACGCATGGCCTTAATAAGTAGATCTTGCCTTTTCAAGCTCTCCAGTCTGCTCGGATAAAAAATGTAATTATATGGTTTTTCGCAATAAAATTTATGGGAATTGAATGGAGGATGATATATTGGAGTTGACTTAATACCATTATACTTAAATAAGCGATCAGAAACATTTTTTGACATACTGAAAAGAGTATCTACTTTTGACAATTCGGCTGTATCCCTTGTGGTAATACTTTTTTGAAGCCATTTTATCTCACTTGAAGGATTTTTTTCATCAAACAATTCATATACAGCTCTATGTTGATGCATTAGCCAGATAATTTTATGTTCGTGCTTCACGTAATAGGCAGGGAATTGCAAGGCAACAACCATATCTATATGAAAGCCGTTAAAATTGCTAAAATCTTGTTCCTCATAATAAGCACAAAGATTTTCAATGTATGATTCCGGAGTAAATTTAAAGGGGAAAGAGACAATTTCAACCTCATGCCCTTCAGCAACAAGAGCATCTCTTAGTCCCTTTGTCATTAACCCGGCACCGCCGGAGATAAACGGAATCTGTATGGATGGTATTAATATTCTCATTTCAAATTTTTTCTTTATAGGCCACCAATGCATAGTCCTGAGCATCAAAAAATCTATGATTGATGAGTTCTCGCACTCGATCTTCGCCCTGATCCAGTCGGGCCGATTCATGGTAAGGATGCAGGCGAAGGATGTCGATATGGTTAAATCCACGCGCCTCCATAGTGAAACGCATAGACTCGGGAGGGATTGGATTGAGATGGGTAGGGTCATAGTAGAAGTTACACGCCCCCACGACTATATTCTCCGGGTTGGGGGTTTCGAATATAACCACCCCCCCCTCTTGCAGAACACGTAACACCTCATCAAGCAGAACAATTAGTCGTTTAAACGGGATGTGCTCAATGATGTGTATGCCCGTAACCGCACCAAGAGAATTAGCCTTGAGGGTGCGTAGATAGTTGATCGCTTCAGCTTCGGTTACCTCAAAATTCATTTCAAGACATTGATTGACCATGACATGGTTGAGGTCGATACCTCTCGCTGTAAAATTATGTTCATTAAGCAACTCCAGCCATTCACCTCGTCCGCAGCCGATATCGAGTATAGGCCTATCCTTTGTGCCGGCCTTAGCTTCCCTGACAATAGGCAGGTAAACCTTGACTCGATTTTTTATATCTTCTCGGGTCCCGCGAAAACGGTCTTCAAAGGCCAGATAAAACGCATCGAGCAGATGAGTTTCCTCTTCGGCCATATTTTCCAGTTGATGCTGATCGAAGGGGGCGGGCCACCGCTTACGCGCCTCTTCCAACAGTCGGCCAATGCGACGTTGCTGGTCAAGGATATTCCGCTTGTGATCAAAAAACTGACGCTGAAATTCAGCCAGTTGTGGGGCAATTATAGAGACATCGACTTTGCTCTCTGCAAGTTCTTCCACCTGTGCAGATTCAGCCTTCTTTGAAAGTCCATCCTGTATCTCGGAAAATGCGGCCTTGCTATGTTCATCTGCTTCTGCTAATGCACTACGTAATTCTTCCA
>JANTFJ010000037.1 GCA_024763495.1 Desulfobulbaceae bacterium
CCTTTGTGTCCAGCCGCGCCCGCAAAAATGATACACTGCGAGGATATTTTTGTATCCAGGAAGATACATATTCATTATTTCGTAATGCTTTCCTGATAGATTGCCAGAGAGAACCGGCAATTATTAAAACCTGTTTCCTTTTTTTGACAATTAACTGTTTAACAAAATAGAGGATAGCGCTGCTGACCAGAACAAAAGCAAAAAACAAACCTGCCCGGGACAACCACAGTTCGGCAAGATTAAGAGATTGAGCAAAGATGTAACCTGCAAAAATCCATTCAAATCCCCAGCCAACAGCACCAAGAACATTCCAGAGCATAAATGTTTTCTTGTTCATCTCCAGGCTGCCGGCGATAAAAGGAATAACTTCCTTGACACTTGGAATAAAACGACCGAGAAAAACACTCTTTGACCCATGATGATTCATGAAATTTCTTGTTTTTTCAATATGATCCGGTTTAAGAAACCAAAACCCTCTATCAATCCATCCGGCACCGTATTTCCTGCCGAGATAGTAATTAATGTTGTCTCCCAGGATGGCTCCCAGGACAGCAAACCAGATAAGGTCACCCCAGTCGAAATATCCACGAGCCGAAAGTGCCCCAAGGAAAAGAATGATAGTTGAGCCTGGCAAAAACAGGCCTATGCCGATAGTGGTTTCAAGCAAGGCCGCAAAAAAAGCAAGCCAATACCCCCAGATGCGGAAGTGTTCAATAGATGGAAGAATATTCGTAATAAAATTATCTATCATAACAAAACAAAATAATGAATCAAAGATACGGGTGAACTTTCAAATATGGCTGGATCAAATTTTTCCCAGCCCCGCCGTACATAAAAATGAGAGTTATGCTTCCCGCTGCTGCCGGGGTATTTTCACGGTAAATAAATTCGGACATAAGGAAAAAATATTATCAATCCGGTAATCACGGCCCCCAAAGCACTTAAAAGAACTCCTCCCGCCGCAACATCCTTTGATTTTTTAACCAGGGGATGAAACTCAGGTGAGGCGATATCACATAAAATTTCAAAAGCTGTATTCAATGCCTCCGCAACCCATACTGACATTATTGCCAATGTCAGGAAACACCATTCAGCAGTTTGAACATGAAAAATAAAGCCGGCATTAATAACACAAATTGTGGCAAGCAGATGAACCCGGGCATTATGCTGGCTTTTCAGCATCTCCCAGATTCCTTCAACAGCGTACCTTATGCTTCTAATTCTTCCTGTAAAAGTAAAATTTTCTGAGTTATTATGCATAATAGTACCAAATCCACTAAAAAGAATTTTATCCGGGAAAAAATTCATTATTTATAATGGTTAACCGAATATTTACTTATTTCAAATAAAATTTCTTGTTTTCCTGCTGTTTTAGCATGGAAACAGGAAATAAAGCCCTGGGACAAAAAAATCATCTCATGGCAACAGGTCTTAATTTCTATTGACGTAGGCTATAATAACAGTTTAAATGATATGATTTTTGTAACTATTCTGCTTAAAGATAAAAAGCACAGCGCTCGACAATAAAGTACACCCAGGCAGCGACAACCCCATAACTGTAAGGGATTAAAATAAAATTAAAATAAAATTATTTTTTTAAGCTCACTTTAAGGATTTAAATTATTAATGAAAGCTCTTATCGCTCTTGAAGACGGAACAGTATTTTCGGGTCGAACCTTTGCCTCAACCGGCGAAATCAACGGAGAAATTGTTTTTAATACCAGCATGACCGGTTATCAGGAAATACTTACAGACCCTTCTTATAAAGGACAGATAGTAACTATGACTTATCCCCTAATTGGTAATTATGGGGTTAATCATGATGATATGGAATCCGCCGAAATACATCTTGAAGCTCTTATTGTTAAAGAATACAATAAATATCCCTGCAACTTTCGCGCAACCGGCAATTTAGCTGACTTTCTTAAAAAATATAATATACTCGGCATTGAAGGGGTTGACACCAGGGCCTTAACCCGTCATATTCGGCTGGCCGGGGCGTTAAAAGCAATGATTTCCACTGAAGATTTATCTCCTGAATCTCTTGTCGCAAAGGCCAGGAAGTCTCCCGGCCTTATTGGTCGAGACCTGGTTAAAGAAGTCACCTGTGTTAAACCTTACGGCTGGACTCAGTCCGGGCCGGTTACCGGTAATAATTTCACTACATCCGAGCCAGGAAAGTATAAGGTAGTGGCTCTTGATTTTGGACTTAAATATAACCAGCTACGCATTTTATCCAAATCATGCGCTATTCAGGTAGTGTCTGCTCAGACCTCAGCCGAAGATATCATGGCAATGCAGCCTGACGGCATATTTCTTTCAAATGGACCTGGCGATCCGGCCGCGGTTACCGGTGCCGTAGAAACTGTCCGGCAACTGCTGGGCCAAAAGCCTGTTTTCGGCATATGCCTGGGACACCAGATTTTAGGTCTGGCTTATGGCGGCAAAACATACAAACTGAAATTCGGCCACCGGGGAGCCAACCAGCCGGTTAAAGACCTGCTGACCGGCAAAATTGAAATTACCTCCCAGAATCATGGTTTTTGTGTTGATTTAGCCAGCCTGGATAAAAAGCAGGTTGAGTTGACTCATATAAACTTGAACGACAACAGCCTTGAAGGCATGCGCCATCTTGATTATCCGGCCTTTTCTGTTCAGCATCATCCGGAACACGCTCCCGGCCCTCATGACTCAATTTATCTCTTTGATCTTTTTATAGAAGAAATGGAAAAAGCCAAACAATAAAAAACGAATTCAGGGTACCGGGTTACACTTGGGAGGTTGTCGAGAATAGACATTTTTTCTCAAATCAGGTAAACGCCAGACTCCGAGGCATTTTGAAAAAATAAACACAGCCATCTACTTGATATTGCAACTATTATTTTTTCAAAATAACACATAATCGGGAAAAGGACATTCACGGCCAGCCTCCCAGTCTGATTTACCGGATAACGATCGACCTTATAAGCTTTTAACTCCGCATCCTGAACCTTACAAACTATGCCAAAAAGAACAGATATTAAAAAAATCTTAATAATCGGCTCCGGCCCGATTATTATCAGCCAGGCCTGCGAATTTGACTATTCCGGCACTCAAGCGGTCAAAGCGTTAAAAGAAGAGGGGTACGAGGTTATCCTGATAAACTCGAACCCGGCGACCATTATGACTGATCCGGAAATTGCCGACCGCACCTATATTGAGCCGATAACTCCGGAAATGGTCAGCAAAATTATTGAAAAAGAGCGGCCTGACGCTCTGCTCCCTACCCTGGGTGGGCAGACCGGCTTGAATACCGCTATTCGGGTCGCGGAAACCGGCGTTCTGGAGAAATACAATGTTGAGCTGCTTGCCGCTGATATTGAAGTGATAAAAAAGGCGGAAGGCCGGGAATCATTTCGGGCCGCTATGGGTAATATTGGCCTCAAGGTACCGGAAAGCGCCATTGTCCATACTGTTCAAGAAGCGCTTCAGTCCATCGACATGATCGGTTTTCCAATTATTGTCCGGCCCAGTTTTACCTTGGGCGGCACTGGCGGCGGGGTGGCCTATAACCGCCAGGAACTGGAAGAACTTTGTGCTGCCGGACTTGATCTCAGCCTTAATACTGAAGTCATGCTGGAGCGCAGCCTGTTGGGCTGGAAAGAATATGAACTTGAAGTCATGCGGGACAAAAATGATAATGTCGTCATTATCTGTTCCATTGAAAACATGGATGCCATGGGTGTCCATACCGGTGATTCCATTACAGTCGCTCCAGCCCAGACCTTAAGCGACAGGGAATATCAACTTATGCGTGATGCCTCCCTGGCTATTATGCGGGAAATAGGGGTGGAAACAGGGGGATCGAATGTACAGTTTGCCGTTAATCCCACTGATGGCGAACTGATGGTGATAGAAATGAATCCCCGGGTTTCCCGCAGTTCCGCTCTGGCCTCCAAGGCCACCGGCTTTCCAATCGCCAAAATTGCCGCCAAGCTGGCAGTGGGTTTTACTCTTGATGAAATCCCAAATGATATCACCAAAGAGACTTATGCCTCTTTTGAACCTACTATTGATTACTGTGTGGTCAAAATTCCCCGCTGGACTTTTGAAAAATTCCCTGAAGCTGAGGATGTTTTGACCACGGCAATGAAATCAGTGGGCGAGACCATGGCAATCGGTCGCACGTTTAAAGAGGCCATGCAGAAGGGACTCCGTTCCCTGGAAATCGGCTGCACCGGCTTTGGCGCCGGCACAAAATTCAACCAGAATAAAACGGCAGGGCACGAAATTGAGCAACTTTTACGAAAACCAAACTCCGGTCGTATTTTTGCTCTGTATGAAAGTTTACGAAGAGACATGAGTATTGACAGAATTTACGAATTAACTGCCATTGATCCCTGGTTTCTTAACAACCTTAAAGAGATTATTGATGTTGAAAAACAAATAAAAGAACTTGGTTTTGCCGGACTGGACAATAATTTCCTGACCCGGATAAAACAGTATGGTTTTTCCGACTCTCAGCTTGCCTGGCTAACCGGTACCAGCGAAAATGACATCAGTGAGCTACGTGAGCAACTGGCAATTAAACCGGTTTACAAACTTGTTGACACCTGCGCCGCTGAATTTGAGGCCTATACCCCTTATTTCTATTCAACTTATGAAATTGAAGATGAATCCCGCCGGACCGTCGGGCAGAAAGTGATGATTCTTGGTGGCGGCCCTAATCGTATTGGCCAGGGAATTGAATTTGATTACTGCTGTGTACACGCATCCTTTGCCTTAAAAGAGATGGGAATTGAAAGTATTATGGTTAATTCCAATCCGGAAACAGTCAGTACTGATTATGACACCTCTGATAAATTATATTTCGAACCTTTAACCAGGGAAGATGTCTATCATATTATTGAAAAGGAAAACCCCGAAGGCGTGATAGTCCAGTTCGGCGGCCAGACCCCGCTTAACCTTGCTGTAGCTCTGGCTGAACTTGGTGTCCCGATTTTAGGTACTTCGCCTGACTCAATCGACCGGGCTGAGGATCGTAAACGTTTCCAGCAGTTTCTTCATAAGCTTAATCTG
This sequence comes from Desulfobulbaceae bacterium, assembly GCA_024763495.1. Taxonomy (GTDB): domain Bacteria; phylum Desulfobacterota; class Desulfobulbia; order Desulfobulbales; family SURF-16; genus JANTFJ01. The sequence continues at coordinate 5,059 of JANTFJ010000037.1, forward strand.
GTTCAACCTGAAAACGGTACGGCCCAGACCGCCGGCGAGGCCCTGAAGATTGCCCGGGAAATCGGCTATCCGGTTGTTGTCCGCCCCTCCTATGTCCTGGGAGGCCGTGCCATGCGTATCGTCTACAACGAACATGACCTGCGGGACTATATGCTTTCCGCCATTGATGTCTCACCGGAAAGGCCCATCTTGATCGATAAATTTTTAAAGGACGCGGTTGAAATTGATGTCGACGCTATTTCGGATGGTAAAACAACTGTTATTGGTGGTATTATGGAACATATTGAAGAGGCGGGAATTCACTCCGGTGATTCGGCCTGTGTTCTGCCACCGCACAATTTAACCCCTGAATTTATAGAAAAAATTAAAGGGGCGACCAAGGCCATGGCTGCGGAATTAAAAGTAATCGGTCTGATGAATATCCAGTACGCGGTTAAAGATGACGTTCTTTATATTCTTGAAGTCAACCCTCGCGCCTCACGAACAATCCCTTTTGTCAGCAAGGCCACCGGGGTTCCCCTGGCAAAACTAGCTACCAGGGTTATGCTGGGTGAAAAACTTGTAGACCTGGGCCTGACAACTGAAGTCCATGTTGACCACTTCGCGGTCAAGGAGGCGGTTTTTCCCTTTGACCGCTTTGATAATGTTGATACCCTGCTGGGGCCGGAGATGAAATCAACCGGTGAAGTAATGGGCATTGATGATTCTCTGGGCATGGCCTTTGCGAAATCTCAATTTGGCGCCGGTCAGCAAATTCCCAGGCAGGGAACGGTTTTTATCAGTGTCAGGGACGCGGACAAAGAATCATGCCTTCCCATAGCCATTAAACTTAATGAACTTGACTTTAACATTCTGGCAACCAGGGGAACAGCTGATTTTCTCCGGAATAACGGGGTAATATGTGAACGGGTCTATAAAATTTCCGAAGGCCGACCGCATATCCTTGACAAAATACATGATAATGAGATTGAATGGATTTTTAATACCTCAATGGGAACAAGAACAACAGAAGACTCATATATAATCCGCCGGGCAGCGCTCGACTACCACCTCCCCTATACCACTACCTGTTCAGGGGCGGAATTCATGGTCAGGGCAATAAACACCATGCGGGAAAAAGAGCCTGCGGTAAAATCAATCCAGGAATACCATATTTAGTCACTTATAATTAATTTCAATTTTATGTAACTATTCAGCTGCACTTCATCTGCACGCGATAAGCCTGTCTTACATAGCATTAGTAAGCGAAGTTTATGCCCATAGCATGGGTGCCGCCTTATCACGCACAGCTAAAGCACACGGAGTCTCACTACGATCGCTTACCTCTGAACAGTTACAGGTCGCTGGTTTGGGCAGTTTTTCGCCCCTACCTGAATAGTTACAATTTTATTTATATCCCCTCTCCAGGGGTACTGAAAAAATGGAAAAAATTAAAAACTTTCTTTAAAACAAACACTCACTTTGTTCGCTATCTGCATTTACTGTTAAGGTACTTATACCCGTCAGGTAAGTGAAGACTCCGAGCGAGTACTAAACAGCCGGGCGGTTGCTATATCAACATTTAGCCGTCAGCAAAAATTGATGGGGTTAATCCTTGAACATTTTTTATAAAAATCTATCCATGTGGCTGGTAATTGGTCTAACCATGATCCTGCTTTTCAATCTTTTTAATACCCCCCAGGTGCAGCAGACCGAAATCAGCTACAGTGATTTTCTCTCAAGCGTTGAGTCCGGCTCTGTCAACCAGGTGGAAATTCAGGGTGACAAGATAACCGGCAGTGGCCAGAGCGGCAGTAAATTTATTGTCATTACCCCTTTTGGTGATCCTGACCTTATCCCGTTTCTACGCAAAGCCGGGGTGAATATCTCGGTAAAACAAAAGGAAGAAACTCCATGGTACGTCACCGTGCTGATTTCCTGGTTCCCCATGTTACTGCTTATCGGTGTCTGGATTTTCTTTATGCGCCAAATGCAGATGGGAGGCGGTAAAGCCATGTCATTCGGCAAAAGCCGCCACCGAATGATGAATGAAGAAGATTCCAAAGTAACTTTTAAGGATGTTGCCGGAATTGAGGAAGCTAAAGAAGAATTAGAAGAAATAATTGATTTTCTTAAAGAGCCGAAAAAATTTACCAAGCTTGGGGGCCGCATTCCAAAAGGGGTATTGCTGGTAGGGCAGCCCGGTACAGGTAAGACCTTGCTGGCTAAAGCTATTGCCGGAGAAGCAGAAGTGCCTTTTTTTACTATCAGCGGCTCTGACTTTGTGGAAATGTTTGTCGGGGTCGGCGCTTCCAGGGTGCGTGATCTTTTTAACCAGGGCAAAAAAAATGCCCCATGCATTATTTTTATCGATGAGATTGATGCTGTCGGTCGACATCGGGGCGCGGGCCTGGGCGGCGGACATGATGAACGGGAACAGACCTTAAACCAGATGCTGGTTGAGATGGACGGTTTTGAGTCCAGTGCCGGGGTTATCATAATTGCCGCAACCAACCGGCCTGATGTCCTTGACCCGGCCCTGCTCCGCCCTGGACGTTTTGACCGCCAGGTGGTAGTGCCGGTTCCTGATGTCGGGGGACGAGAGAAAATTCTGGAAGTTCACGGCAACAAAACAAAACTGGCAGAGGACATTGACTGGAAAATACTCGCCAGAGGAACTCCCGGCTTTACCGGTGCTGATCTGGAAAATATGGTTAATGAGGCCGCCCTGATGGCTGCCCGCCAGGGTGATAATAAGATATCCATGGTTGTCATGGAAAAAGCCAAGGATAAAATAATGATGGGCGCTGAACGGCGCAGCATGATTATTACCCCGGAAGAAAAAGAAATTACCGCTTATCATGAAGCCGGTCACGCTCTGGTAGCTAAACTGCTGCCTGGAACTGATCCCATCCACAAGGTGACAATCATTCCTCGGGGCCGGGCCCTGGGGCTAACCCAGCAACTGCCGACCAATGAGCACTATACCCATTCAAAAAAATACCTGCTTAACAATATCTGTATCCTGCTGGGGGGTCGGGTGGCGGAAGAACTTATCTTTGGGGAAATTACCACAGGCTCCGGCAATGATATTGAACGAGCCACGGAAATGGCCCGAAAAATGGTCTGCGAATGGGGCATGAGCGACGAACTGGGCCCCCTGACCTTTGGCAAAAAAGAAGAACAGATATTCCTGGGCCGGGAAATAAGTCAACATCGTGATTACAGTGAATCAACGGCCATTAAAATTGATAACGAGGTCAGGCGAATAGTTTCTGAAGCTAATGACAAGGTTCATAATCTTCTGTCTGAACATCTTGATATTCTTAAAGAGATATCATTAGCTTTGCTTGACCGGGAAACCATAATTGCTGATGAAATCGACCTGCTGATGGAAGGCAAAATATTACCGGAAAAAGTTGTTGAAAATAATGCGGCTCCTGAGCCTCGTCCTGCTTCAGAGCCGGCAGAGCCAAAACCTGAGGAGCCTGAAGCCAGCAAAGAGCCGATTCAACCCGGTCCCGCAAATGAACCAATTATAAAATCAAGTGACGATAATTAACCTGCTCAACAGCAAGAGACTGACAGACTTTTTTATGGTAAGGGATGAAAATACATTGTCAACACCAAACCCTTAATTTAGCGGAACGTCCTCATGTAATGGGGATTTTAAATGTAACTCCCGACTCTTTTTCTGATGGCGGACAACTGACAGGCTCGGCTAACCTGAAAAAAAGGATAGCGTCGATGGTAGCCGCTGGTGTCGATATCCTTGATATTGGCGGCGAATCAACCAGGCCATTTGCTCCAAAAGTCGAAATTGAAGAAGAGCTTGACCGTGTTATTCCGGCTGTCCGGGCGATTCGTCAGAATTTTTCTACTCCAATCTCTGTTGATACGACAAAATCTCTGGTGGCTGAAAAGGCCCTGGCCGGCGGGGCGGATATAATCAACGATATCAGCGCCCTTTCCTTTGACCCCAGAATGATCAAGGTAGCTAAAAAATTCAAGGCTCCGGTTATCCTGATGCACATGCAGGGCATCCCGGGAAATATGCAGAAAAATCCTCAATATAAAAATGTAATCAAGGAAATAACAGATTTCTTGAAAGAACGATTGGACTGGGCTGAAGAAAATGGTCTTGAGCGCAGTCAACTTATGATTGACCCAGGCATAGGTTTCGGTAAAACCCTGGAACATAACCTCCTTATTCTGAAACATCTTCACCAGTTTACCACCCTGAAGGCGCCTCTTCTTCTGGGGCATTCCCGCAAAGCCTTTATCGGTACCATCCTGGGGCTTGACAACCCCATGGAACGGGACAACGGCACTGCGGCAATTTCCGCTCTGGCAGTAGCAGCAGGAGCCAATATCATTCGAGTTCATGACGTTAAATCCACTGTGCAGGCTGTCCGTCTCGCTGCGGCAATCCAAAAATCATGATCAGTTTCAACTCCAGGATCAAGGCCTATCAGGAATATAATAAAGGCCGGCAAGCCAAAGCTGTCTCTTTTAACCCTGATGACGCTGATTTTCTCTTTAAAATTGTTCCATATCTGTTCCACTGTAACTATCCCGACCTCCCGGGTTTTGTTGACGATAAAAAATGTCCCTTTGGTATTCACCTGTTTAAGCCTGACGAAGACATAGACTACCAGCTATTCAACCGATACTTCCCGGATTCGACTGCCCGTTCATTAAAAACTCCTACCCCCTATGGTTCAAGCCCCTGCATCCATTCCCTGAAAACAATCGGCAGTATCGGCACGATTGGTCAAACGAAAAAATCAGACTGCGATTACTGGATAAGTATCAGCCGTGATGAATTGGGTGATGCCGGATTTGACATGCTGCAGGAAAAATGCACTGGAATCGAAGAATGGGCCGCGAAACAGGGTCATGAAATTTATTTCTTTTTAATGGATATTGAGCAGACCAGGGAAAACAGCTTCGAGTCAGCGGCTGAAGATGAGTCAGCCGGCTCAGCCTTGAAACTGCTGCTGAAGGACGAGCTGTTTAGAACCCATATCCTGGTTGCCGGAAAAATGCTTCTCTGGTGGTTAATTCCGCCGGGCCTGTCAAGTGCGGCTTATTCAGAGTTTACTAACAGGCTTATCAGTACAGACAAAATAAACCGGGAGGATTTTATTGATCTGGGCTACCTGTCAAAGATTCCTCAGGAGGAAATATTCGGAGCCTGCCTCTGGCAGCTTAACAAGGCTCTGGACAGCCCGTTCAAATCAGTCATTAAGTTTGCCTACCTGGAATTACTACTCAGGCAAAAAAGTGATGACCTGCCGCTTTTGTCAAACAAAATCAAAAGGCTGGTAACATTCTCCGATCAATTAACCAAAGACGATCCCCGGATTGAACTTGCGGAAATTGATCCCTACCTGATTTTAGCTCGCGATATTGTCGCTTTTTACAGGCAGGACAAAACCCTGCATAAAGAAGAAAATTTTATGCGGCAATGCCTTTTCCTGAAAACGGTCGAAGCTATAGGCCCCCGCGAAGCCGAAGGGATGAATGAGATTACAAAATTAATGAAGCAATGGGATTTGTTGCCGGATGATCATGAAGAATTGATTAAATTCCATTCCTGGAGTTTTAAAAAGCAAAGCAGAACCGGAGCAAAAATTCATGAATATTTAATTGAAACCTACAAGCGCCTGAGAAATATCCTTAAAAATTTTCAGCAGGGAAAAGTAGCCATAACCGAGCGGGATATCTCCATCCTGGGCCGGAAGCTCTATACCTTTTATGACCGAAAAAAAAATAAAATAGAATACATCCGTTCTATTTCCAGGGATATGATGGTTCGCAGACACCTGACCTTTCATGCGACAATTTCCGGTGAACGGAATTTCTATTATGTTTTTCAGGGAAAACATAATATTAACTCCTTGAAAACAAACAAGGACATGCTGATAAAAAAAGAAACTGATTTGATCAAATTAGTCGCCTGGCTAAGAATCAACAACTTCTATAACCAGGAAACAACCTTCCACCTGACAAAAAATAATTTATCAGTTGTCCTGACTGACATTCAGGGCCTTGCCGCTATATTATATACTACATTTCCCAAATTTAACTTTGCCCATATCTCCGCTGAAGAACTGCTGGAACAGGAAAAAATAAACAAGGCTCTGATTGTGGTAAATTTCAGTAAAAAAGCTGTCAATAAAAATTCACCTGAACTGGAATCAGTTGTAATTAAAGTTAACAACTATGGCGAATATTTTATCCAGCATTACTCCACCCTGGTTCAACTGAAAAATATGATGCGGGTTCTTTTAACTCAGCATCTGGTCAGCCGCTGGAATAATAACCTGGAAATATTCATCCCGTCCCAGCCTGATCAATATCACATTAAACAGATGCTGGAAAAATGATATGTAAGTGAGATTTTTTTAAATGAACCATTACCCGAAAATAACTTTTTACCATTCAGCCATCTGTCCCCGCTGCCGACTGGTAGCCGGAGAACTGGAAAAAATACAAAAAAAACACGATGTTGAAATAATAGAAGTTGAATTGACAACAAATCCCCTGACAACCTGGAAGGCTGGAATAAGAATGATTCCGGCCCTTGAGTGTAAGGGTGAAGTGCTTTCCGGAATTTATCTCAGTCCTGTCAAAATTCGCAGCTTTATAGAAAAAATAGTTTGCCCTTAAATAAAAACGTAATATTCAATAGATCCGGAATCGGCACAGTCCTGACTTTTTTCTCTTTACCACTCCATCCCTCTTCCCTGGAGAGTACTACCGGAATATATGATTTTCTCCTGGCACGAACAATACCGTCAACTTTTACGAACTTTTTCCCAGCACATGACGAAAGACAAACAACAGGGCGTTAAAAGCCTGATTCTGACTTGATGCCGCGACATTTTTCTCCACGGCAAGCCATGTTAAAACCGCCTTTACATCGTCAGGCAACATCACCGAAGGCTTGTCATTGACAGTCGTGCCGAACCAAGTTACTTCGGGTGTGCCAATAAAATTATACTTTTTTTGTAAGCGTTCACCAGCACCTCACGGAGTCTACGCTTACCTCTTTGCCCATTTGAGCCTGCTTGAATAGCACCAGTATGCTGCGCAGGCACAGGTAAGCGAGGAACGAGACTCCGAATGAACAGTAAGCACCCTTAAAAACAGGGCATAAACTCCGACTCCGAATCTAAGGCACTGGTAAACTCTTAGGCGCTTACGGCCATTGTCTAAACAATTTTTGTAAGCGCTCCATGAACACCACCCTGCACGCGCTTCAACCCTGCGATATACCGATGTATTATCGCAGGGCGTGGAGCACGCGCATGGCGGTGCCCC